>CAYVZR010000006.1:0-35847 GCA_964456195.1 uncultured Candidatus Izemoplasmatales bacterium
ATAAAAAATACTTTTTAATGAAATGAGGATGCTTATGTATAATGATGAATTGAAAGTATATAAGAATAAAATAAAGATATTAAACAAAATTGGAGTATTGATCTCAAAAGAGAAAGATATATCTAAATTATTGAATATTATTCTAGAAGAAAGTTTAAATTTAACAAATAGTGATGCAGGAAGTATTTACTTTAAAGACAATGTTGATGGAGAAGATGTATTATTATTTAAATGTTCAATTAACAAAAGTAATGACTTAAATTATGAAGGTAATACAATCCTTGTAAATAATAACTCTATCTCAGGTCAAGTAACACTCTCTGGTGAAACAGTAGTAATCAATGACTGCACCAAAGCAACTGATATGGTTATTGACAAATCTTTTGATGAAGAGACAGGATATAAAACAATGAACATGATTGTAGTCCCTATGAAAAATGAAAGAGATAAAGTTGTTGGTGTATTCCAAATCTTAAACAAGATATCTAAATCAGATTCAAAAAATAGCAATAACTCAAAAGAATCATTTGAGCCATTTACACAAGAAGATCAAGAGATAATTGCTTCTTTAGCTTCTCAAAGTGCAATTTTAGTTGAAAGAATTTTATTGAATGATTTACTAAGAAGAAATGTAAATATAACTAGAACAACATTAATAAAGTTTTTTAATAGTATTAAGCAAGCAGTATCTATTATTGGAGATGACATCTTAGTCGAACAAGAAGAGTTTAAAGAAATAGCTACTTTAGATAAGTTAACAGGACTAATGACAAGAAAAGAAGGGTTATCTTATTTAGAAAAACAATTAGAATTTTGTCAGTTAAATAGTATTAAACTTGTTTTAGCTTTTATTGATATTAATGGCTTAAAACATGTGAATGATACTTATGGACATATTGAAGGCGACTTACTTATAAAAACTGTTGTAGATTTAATTCAAGAAGCTGCTAGAAATGAAGACTTCATGTTTAGGTATGGAGGAGATGAGTTTATTTTATGTATACTCAACGCAAACCTTAAAGCAAGTGAAAGTCTAAAGTACAGAATATATAGAAAGTTTGATGAATATAATAATACTTCAAATAAACCATATTCAGTAAGCGCAAGCTTTGGATTCGCTGAATATAATCATATTGAAAATATACCAATTGAAGAATTAATTGAGTTGGCAGATCAAGAGATGTATAAAGAAAAAAGAAAAATAAAAGAACAAAATAAAAAGACTTGATATCAAATCAAGTCTTTTTATTAGCTAAGGGGGGTATTTAATGATAGTTTCCTACCAAGAAATAAACCAACGAGAGAAATGCGGAACTTTAAAAACTTGGGTTGGAATATCAACATAGATGTATTCATCTAAAGAGATATCAAAAATAAATCCTTCGTACGCTTTAACTTTTATTTTAACATCTTTAAAAAATTCTTCTACATCTGGAGAGAACTCAATATAAATTTCTCCATCTTCAGCATATAATTTTACTTCAAATGTTATTGGATAAAGTTCTTCAGGAAGAGTGTCTTTTTTGAAATGCACTCTTACAAATCCAATATCAAACTTTGTGTTTCTATTTTCTAATGTAATTGTTCCTTCAAATAGTTCTTGTGTTTCAGTTACTTTATTAACTTTTTTCGATTTTGCTTCAACATCTATGTTAGAAGATGTAAACAAAACAACTGCAAATAATAAAACAACTAGAGACTTCATAAATAATTTTGAAAATTTCATAGTATCACTCCTTATAAAATAATAAAAAAACCCAAATTTTTATAAATTCCAGGTTTTGCTTTATAAATTCGGCAACCTGGCAATCATTGGTATTTAAACCATTAGACCCAAAGCTTTGCGTCCTATTCTTTCGAATAGTTTGCTATTTACAATGTGATTGTATAATACTTTCTTATGTATTACAATTATAGCATAGTAAATTATTTAATACAATTTTTTTACAAGACCTAAATTATATTTATTACATAGAACGGAGAGTGTATTAATGAAATGTTATAATTGTGACTATCAAATAGTAAATGAAGATTCTAAAAACTGTCCTATATGTGGGGCTTCTTTTGCAGTAAAGTGTCATAACTGTGGAAGCTTCAATCCAAAAAAAGCAAACTATTGTCTTAATTGCGGTAAACCATTAAACAAAACTATCTCTAATGCTAAAAATGTTGGTCTTAATGAAAATCTATTAGAAGCAGGAGTTATATTTGCTGATGTATCAGGTTTTACAAGTCTAGCAGAAAAGCTTTCACCCGAAGAAACAAAAAAAGTCATTAATGAATGTTTCCAAAGAATTACAAAACCAGTTTATGAACTTGAAGGAAGCATAGATAAATACATAGGAGACTGTGTAATGGTTCTCTTTGGTGTAAAGAAAGTTCATAGAGACGATGCTTTTAGGGCTGTTAAATGTGCTCTAGAAATGAATAGAATTATTGGAGAATATTCCAAAGAGTTATACTCTAAAATAAATATAGAGTTGAAGTTATCAATAGGTGTCAATTATGGATTAGTTGCCTTTGGGAAATTAGGTAATTTATATGATAATGAGAATACAGTAATCGGAGACGTTGTAAACACAGCAAGTAGATTACAAACAGAAGCTTTACCTGGACAAATATTTGTATCTAAGAGTGTTTATGATAAAACTCTAGATAACCTTAATTATAAAGATTCAGTGCTAGTAAAAGCGAAAAATAAAGCAAATCCACTACAATGTTATGAACCTCTAAACATAATTGTAAAGAATACAGAGAATGATCTATTAATTGAAAGAACAGAAGAAGGTAAGTTACTTAAGTTATTTTTTAAACAACATAGAAAATACAACGGTATTGAAGTAATTGGTCCTAGTGGGTCTGGTAAAACATCTCTTGTGAATACTGAGATATCTTTAATTGATTTATCAGTAAAAAGAATTCTTATTAGTTCGCTAGAAACACAGAACAATCAGCCTTATGCAACAATTACTAATCTTATTTTACAAATATTAGATTTAAATGTTGAAGATGAAAATAGTGTAAAAAGTGATAGGTTAATTTCATATTCAAAATACATTTTTGAAGAACATCTTGAAAAAACTATTATTAGAAACTACAATTTTATCTCACTTATTTTAGGTCTTGAAAGAAATAATGATTACGATAGTATATTTAACTCAATGAACTATAAAAATTTACAAGAAGAATTATTAAAACAACTTGTACTATTCTTGAAATTTGCAGGTTTAAAAACACAATTCATTATTAGTATTGATGATGCTTTGAATATCGATGAGAAATCTTTAAATATATTATCAGATATACCTGATTTTTCTGGACACTTTGTGTTTATTTCACAAAGAAGAGTGTTTAAAAATGATAAAAATATAATTATCAATTTATCGAATTTTAATGAAGGACAAACATATAAATACATTTCAAATAAAACAAATCTAATCTTTAAGCATAAAGACATGAAATATATGCATGAGATTACTCATGGTAATCCAATGTATTTAGAAGAAATCTGTAGTCTACTAAACAAACAAGAATTTACTCTAAATAAGGATAGCGAAGTAATCATGAATGATTCCCTAATAAAGGAAATGTCTAGAACATTAGATCATTTAATTTTAGGAAGAATTGACAATTTATCAGCAAGTGAGAATCAGTTTTTAAAAATCTCTTCTGTGATTGGTTTAGAATTCGATCAAAAGATAATCGAAAGCCTTATGAGTTCAAAACTAGATATTGAAGCAATAGTTGATGATTTAATAGATATGAATATAATCAATATATCTGCGTATGTTAGAAGTGAAGGTAAATTAACAAAGAAATTAATGTTCGTACATAAGGATATTTTCAATGCTATATTAAATAGCATACCAATTTCTGAAAAAACGAAAATACATAATGATATTGCAAAAGCGATAAGCAGATTATACAAAGATGATATCAATCAATATCTAGGTATTATTGCTTTCCATTTTGAGTATGGAAAGCAGTTATTAAGCGCAAAAGAATGTTATTTTGATTATGCACTACTAAAACAAAAAGAATTTTCTTATGAATTATCGGAGGAATACTTTAACAAATATTTAGATATTGAGAAAAGATTATCAACATATAAACAATCTTCAAATGTTATAGTTGCGTTAACGGAACTAGTGAATATTATGATTAATACATCTAGATTTGATAAAGCTCAAGAGTTTATTACTGCATCTCTTGAATTAGAAATAGATATGAATGATTCGCAGCAAATTAAAATACTTCAAATTGAAGTATTTAAATCTACAGGTAATATTAAAGGAGCTTTAGGGATGATTGAAGTCCTTGAAAAAGAACTTCAAAGTACTTCAAGGTTATATGGGAAAATGCTTCAACTGAAATGTACTCTATATAACATGGTTGGTAAACCTGGTGTTATTGAAATAGCTTCTAAATCTGAAGATATTTTACTAAAAGCAAAAGACTTCTTATCTGTTGCTGAAATTATGACGCAGTCAGGTATGAGCTATTTCTTTAAAGGTGATATTCCAAGTGGAATAGATGTTTTAGAAAAAGCTGCTGATTTAGCTAAAATGAGTGGGAATAAAACAGTATTAGCAAAAATAATGGCTAATCTTGGAATCTTGTATCATGAGTTTGGTGAAAGAAATAAATCGAATAGTTATTTTAAAAAAGCAATGAAATTGTCAAAACTTGTTTCGAATGCAGCAATTTATGTTAATGCAGAAGGGAATATTGGTGTTTCACATTTACAAGGTGGACTCTTTATTGAAGCAGCTAGATTGTTAGAAGAAGGATTGGAAATATCTTGCAAAGCAAACCTTATATACCAAGAATGTATTTTCTTAACAAACCTAGGAGAAGTAAACTACGAACAAGGAAACAATGATGCTGCAAACAAGTACTATAATAAATCGATTAAATATTCAAATAAAATGAAATTACCTATAGAAGGAGCAATTAATTCCTTAGGATTAGCAAAAGTGGCTTTAAGATTAAATAAGAATGATGGAATCTTATTATCACTACTTGATATAGCTAAAGTTTTTGAAGAAAGTGAAGAAATATCATATTTAGCTTCAGCGTATTACTATATTGCTAATTATTATATAAACATAAAAGATTATGATAGTTCAGAATCTAATATCAAAAAAAGCATCAGTTTTTCAAAAAAAGCAAATAGTGATGTAGATATAGTTAAGGCAATAAGAAAACATGCAGAGATTTTGGGAAAAACAGGAAAAACAAATGATGCAATAGTATTACTGAAAAAAGCAGAAGACTTAGCTAAAAATAATACTTTTTCCTATGAATTAGCAAAAATATATTACCTGTCTTCTCAAATTTACAAAATTGATAATAATACGACTTCTTACTTCGAATATTTAGAAAAATCCAATCTTGAGAGTGAAAAATTTGATAAATGTTACTTATCAATACTTGTAAGTAAGGAAATCGAAGAAATCGCAAGTGATAAAAGCGAAAATTGATTTTATTTTCCTTGGTACGCTGTTTTAACACGTATTATCCATTAAATCTACCCAAAACCCCGAGATTTAGTAGTTTCTTTTACTACTGAGATAATCTCGGGGTTTTATATATGAAAAGGACTGTTTATAATAGTAAATAAAAATGGTATACTATAGTTTAAAACAAAAGGTATAGTATTATTGTTTTTATATTCTAAAATGTAATATGTGTTACGGAAAACCGTGCCATTATATTTACAAAAGGAGACATATTATGAAAGCATTTCATAAACCAATCGATGAGTTAGTTAAAGATTTAAATCAAGAGGTAATTAAAACTCAAAAATCTGAAGCAAAAATGAGCTTGATTTTAAATTCTACTGAAGAAGCAATTTATGGAGTAGATTTAAATGGATTATGTACATTTGTTAATTCTAGTTTCTTGAAAATATTAGGGTATGATGATGAAAAATATTTTATTGGAAAAAGTTTACATAAAATAATTTCTCATTCTTACGAGGATGGAACACCTTATCCACGCGAATTATGTAATATTGAATTATCGATATTATCAACAGAAAAACGTACAACAGCAGAGAAAGTATTATGGAAAAAAGACGGTACAAGTTTGCATGTTGAATTCTCATCAACTTCACTAACTGAAAACGGAGAAATAACAGGTGCTGTAGTAACTTTTAAAGATATTACTGAAAAAATAAATTTTTATAAGGAAATGGAACATAATCATAATTTGATGACCTATATAATTGATAACATAAAAACAGGAATAGCAATTCATGATAATAATTTAAAATATTTGTATGTTAGTAAACAATATTTAAGAAACTTAAATATTAAAGATGAAGATGTTATTGGGAAATATCTTTATGATGTTTTTCCTGATTTACCCCAAAGATGGATGGATAGTCATGCTCGTTCACTTAAAGGAGAAGTTATTAAAGAGAATCGTGATTGTCAGGTTCTTGCTGATGGGACTACAATATATACAAGATTTGAAACTCGTCCATGGTATAACGAAGATGGTAGTATTGGCGGGATAGTGATAGATTCAGAAACAATTAACGAGCAAGTTGAAATTGAAAATGAATTAAGATATGAAAAAGAACTTGCACAACAATATTTAGACCTAGCAGGGACTATAATAGTTGTACTTGATAAAGAAGGTAATGTATCATTAGTAAATAAAAAAGGATGTAATGTTATTGGAATGGATGAAAAAGATATAATTGGAAAAAATTGGTTTGAACATTTCATACCAAAAGAAATTGTTGAAAATGTTAAAGGAGTATTTGAAAATGTACTTTCTGGAGAAGTTGAAATGGCAAAACATTTTGAAAATATTCTTATTACAGCGAATAACAATGAGAGATTAATCGCTTGGAATAATAATGTTTTATATGATTTAAATGGTGATATTAGCGGGTTAATCAGTTCTGGTGAAGATATTACTGAGAGTACAATAAAACAAAGAAGACTATTAGAGAGTTATGATAGACTAGATAGATCGCAAAAAATATCTAATGTTGGTTCATGGGAATTGAATTTAAAAACAAACTTAATTTGGGCTTCGCAAGAAGCACACAATATTTATGAATTACCTGTAGAATCTGGGTATATTGATATATCTAAAATTAGTAAAATGGTTTCATTTGAAGATAAAGAGATATTGGACGAAACACTAATGAACTTAATTCAACATGGAAATCCTTATAATGTGTATTTTACACTGAATATTGGAACTAAAATGAAACATATACATTCTAAAGCATCGGTTACTAAAAATTCTTTAGGAGAACCAATCAAAGTCTTAGGTGTTATTAGAGACATTACTGAATTGAAACAAAAAGAAGATGAATTAACTTATATAAGTTATCATGATTCATTAACAGGGTTAAACAATAGAAGATATTATGAAGATAATTTAGTCAAATTAGATATCCCTGAAAACTATCCATTGACAATTGTAATGTCAGATATTAATGGGTTAAAATTGGTAAACGATGCTTTTGGTCAAGATGCTGGGGATAAACTACTTAAAGCTGCCGCAAAAGTTATTTCAGATTCTTGTAGAGAAACTGATTTGGTTGCTAGAATTGGTGGGGATGAATTTATTATGGTTCTACCAAATACAAGTGAAATTGAAGCTGAAAAAATTATAGATAAAATCAATGTTGAAGCTAAAAAAATCAATATTGAATCAATAGAATTATCAATATCTTTTGGATTTAAAACTAAGAACGATATTATTGAAGATATTAAAGAAACTTATATAAGTGCTGAAGATTTAATGTACAGAGTTAAACTAATTGAGATACCTTCAATGAGAAGTGGAGCTATCGAAACAATTTTGAATACATTATATGAGAAAGATAAGAATTCTGAAGCACATTCAAGAACTGTTTCTAGTGTCAGTGAGAAAATAGCTTTTGCTTACGGTATGAATAGACAAGAAGTTGCTGAAGTGAAAACAGCTGGATTACTTCATGATATTGGGAAAATAATTATACCTACTGAAATTCTTATAAAAGAAGGTAAATTAACTGTAAAAGAGTATGATTTAATAAAAGGACATCCTGAAATAGGATTTAGAATATTAAATTCTACAAACGAAATGAGAAACATTTCAAACATTGTTCTAAGTCACCATGAAAGATGGGATGGGTTTGGGTATCCAAGAGGTATAAAAACTGAGGATATTCCTTTGCAATCAAGGATTATTGCGATTGCTGATGCATTTGATGCTATGACAAGCGTAAGAACATACCAAAAAATTTCATCAAATGAAGAAGCATTAAATGAAATCATTAGATGCTCAGGTACACAGTTTGATCCTGAATTGGTTAAAGTATTTACAGATAACTTTAAAACAATAATAGAGATTAAATAACGATTGTCGTGATTAAGAACGATACAACGAGACTTATCAAAAGTGATTATAAAGTAAAAAGAGACATTTGATTATAATGCCTCCAAAGCAAACTTGATATAATATGATTTACCATATCAAAACTTTGGAGGTATTTTTATATATCTATATATTCAATAGGATTTACATTACTTTATTTATTTTATGAGTTATTAATTGGTTCTTTTAATGCCAACATATGATATAATGAGCCTTGTAGAGGGAATAGCTCTTTTTGGGCTTTTTATTTTTTACAGATAAAATAAACTAGGATGAGAAGGACAAAACATGGAGAAAACATTTTACTATAGGAAACATATAGGAATAATGAAGAAGTTTTTATGGGTACTAGCAATACCAGGAATAGTATTACTAGTATTAGGAATACTATCTGATATTAGGGAACTAAGAGTTTTGTTTATGATAATAGGAGCAATATTTATATTAGAACCTTTGGCTATTAGTAAATTCTATAGAAGATTTACTAGTACAGTACTAGTTATAAATGAATCAGGTATTCATTTTATTAATAATAAAAAGGATATTTCAATGAAGTATGAAGAAATAGAATCAGTAAAACCAGCTAGCATTTCTAATCTAGGAGGTTTTGTTACTATTGTTTCAAAGAATGGTGAAAAAATAAAATTAACAGTAGTTATTGAAAATGTTGGAGAGTTTATGTTGTTGTTAAGGGAAAAACTAGATGAGAAAAACCTTGATGTTTACAACAAGGATAAACTATTTGGGTTTTATAAAACTGCAAGATACTCTGATGATTCTTGGAGAAGAATATATCATGCATTTCCTGAGATATTGATCTATTCAGTTCTTGGAATTATCGTAAATATTTTAAGTATAAATTACTTTGGTGAACATACAGTCAATGTTACTTTGCTTTCAATTATATTATTTGGTATAATATATTTAATAATTGAATTAGGGTATTATGGTAGAAAAACTAGAAAAAGTGCAGATCCTATTACTTGGGAAATTATGAGTTTTGATGTAGTCAAAGAAAAGAGATTAATTAGGTATCTAGTAAGAATACCTTCAATACTAATTTTAATAGGGTTTATTATTGAAGTTATTATAGGATGATATTTTTATGTTTTACGCTAGATAATAGCTCATTATTATACATTATGAACAATCAGTTAGGAGCTGAATAAATGAACATACTGCAAATAGGAATCATAGTTTTTGTATTTATAGAATTCTTAAATATCATAATGCTTTACTTTATTCCTGAATCTAAAATAGGTAATGGAGTAGGAGTATTTAATTCCTATCATGAAGCAATAAAAGATCCTAAGACAGAAGATTTTGTTAAATATTTAATCAACTGGGTTGCTGGAGCTAAACTAATATTCATAATGATAGGTATTGTAGTTGTGATTTTTGGAAATCACAACACACAATTGTTTACTGTAGTTGCGTTAATTCTTTCAATACTATCTTTTTACTGGCGATTGTTTCCAACAATCAAGAAACTAGACAAAAGAGATGAAATTAGTCCTAAAGGATATTCAAAAACATTAAATTATATGATCTTATCGTTTATTGTTGGATTTGTAGTTATATTACTTGTGGAATTATTTTAGTATTAAGATAATTTAAAGACAGAAGGGAGATAACAAAACATGAAGAAGATTTTTCTATTGTTATGTTTATTATTGTTAACAAGCGTTAATCAAGTACATGCGACTAGCTATGAAGACAGTATTGCTGGAGTAGCTGTAATAGTTACGAATAATGCTGGTGAAACATTTGATGGACATATAGACTTACTTGTTCTTAAGAGTGACTATGAAGATAAAATTAGTATAAGTACTAATACGAGTTTCAAAAATGATTTCCCGAACTATGAATCATTTAATTATCTAAATGAAACAAAGTGGGTAAGTTATTGTGCTTATGTTGAAGATGCACATTGTTCCTTTAATACTGAGTATGAAATTTTCAAATTTGCTATCTCTAGTGGAGAATATAAGAGACTTGATGAAGTGAAATTTATACACGTGGATAGTAGCGGTAGCACCGTAAAGACTAGTGATATTTATAAAGTTCCGAATCCTCTAATTTTTCAGGATTTTTCAGGATTGAATAGTTATTCACTATCGACAAATGAATTCCATTCAAATATGAGTTCACGTATGAATTCAAGTATATTTGCTTTATTCACAATTATTTCATTTGTATTGATTGTTTTTGCAATAATTGGAACAGTCTTTGCTTATTTAATTAAAATAGACTTTAGAGAGAGATTAGACTTTAAAAAAAATCAATGGCCATTCATTTACTTTTTGTTTATGTGTTTAGTATTATTTGCCATTGGAATAACACTGCTATTTAATTTTAACTTTATTCAAAGATTGATTGAGAGTTCATATGAAGTATTAATTGTTATATTTATGTTATCAATATTTGAAATGTTAATATCGTATTTCCTATTATTCAGGAAAGAAGACAAACAAACCTACATTAAATTTGTTCTAATTTGTTATGGTTCATTATTAGCTATATTCATTGGATTAGTATTAGGAATGTTTGGAATTAGTCTATTTTAGGAAAGAAATAATCAATGATAAAACAACAATCAAAAACCCAAGTTAATAAAACTTGGGTTTTTTCATATTGTTAAGAGATAATCGGTGGTGTATAATTAAAACATACGAGGAGGGATATTCTTGAAAAAACTAAAAGCTAGATTACTTAAAGCAAGAAGTCTTGTAAGTATTAAAACTTATAAGAGACCAATGTTATTTGTGATAATATTAATGATTATAATTAATATTATTATTTTATGTATTGCTGCTTTTATCGCAATGCTGATTGATGATTCATTTACTAGTTTTATAGATGCTTTTGCTAACGGAAGTTTAAAATGGATGTTAACACCAAATGCAATACTTGAATTAGAGAACCCAAATACGTTGTTCCTTGCAGCATGTGTACTTGTAATAGGAATGGTCCTGTTCACAGGAACAATTATTGCTTTAACAACTAATCTAATTAAAGATTACTTTCAAAAGAAAAAAAGTGGATCGGGTAAAATATATTTAAGCGATCATATTGTAATTCTTAATTGGAACAACAAAGTACCAGAACTTGTTGCAGATCTAATCAATATTGAAAGTGAGAATGTTACGTTAATGATACTTGCAAATATTGATAAAGCATTTGCTGAAAAGCAAATTGTTAATGCTATTAATAAACAAAATAAAAAAGATAAAGAATTATCAAATATTAATGTACTAGTAAAGAACGGTGATCCATTAGTAGCTTCTGATTTATCAGATATATCAATTGAAGGTGCAACCACAATTATTATAATGAATAAAGGTACCTACGAAAACGTAACAGAAGATATGTCAAAAAGCGATTTAAATGTTATAAAGACTATCCTAAGTATAGGAAGAGTAAATTTCATTAGCAATCCTCCTATCGTAGCTGAAATAAAAAGAATTGAAACAAAAGAAAAAATAGAAACAATGGGAAGAATTGTGCATACTTTAAAACCTCATAAATTGCTTCCAATTTGTTTTGATAGAAGGTTAGGACAAATCATTGCCCAAACCATCATCCACTCTTGTGTGGAGGATGTATACCTATCTTTGTTCTCTTTTGATGGATCAGAGGTATATTGTTTAAAGGATACTACTTTTGAAGATTGTTTGGACAATCATAGTGATGCAGTTCCTTTAGCTAGAAAAGATGGGAATTTATTTGTTTTATCACTTAATGAAAGTACTATTCATAAAACATCAAATACTAAAGTGAAACTATTACCATTAAAAACTAAACATTATAAAGAAGCTACAAATTTAGAAGTATATATAATAGGTAAGAATAATAAACTAGATTTTATCTTATCAGCATTTAGTGAATACCAAAAAATTTACCATAATGATTTTAACGCAACTTGGATTAAAGAAGAAGATATGGAACAGTTTGTTGAGAAGATGAATAATTCAAGTGGCCCTATCACAATAGTATTGTTGAGTGATGAAAACTATGAAGATGATAGTTTAGATGCCAATGTTATTAATAATCTAATCTACTTAGAAGGTAAACTTAAAAGAAGTGACATAAATATTATTGTAGAATTACTCGATCCTAAGAATGACAATATCATAAAAGACTTTAATATTAATAACACAATAATTTCAAATAAAATAATTTCTTTATTATTAAGTAAGTTAGCATTATATGAAGAAACAGAATCATTTTATGAAAATCTTCTTACTCTTGAAATAAATGAAGACGAAGAAGATGATCAAGAAGTATTTATAAGACAAGCAAGTAAACTATTTGATGAAAAGTTTCCAATTGTATTTCCAAGCAAGAAATCATTTATCAATTCAACTCACAAAGCATTTGATAATAAGATTATTCCTTTTGGATATTTCCGAAGTGACGAATTACATATCTTATCAGTTGATTTGAATAAAGATGAATCTTTCTTAATAGAAGAAACAGATTTAATTGTCTTAATGAAACTATAAAACCAATTAGCAATAATTGGTTTTCTTTTTTTTATCTTATAGAATACATGATATAATGTATTAGAACTTAATATTTACCAACAAGAGGTGAGCATAATGATTGAATGTAATATAAACAACATAACCAAATATTTTGGAGCTGATTTAATCTTTGAAAATATCTCATTTGATATAAAAACAAATGATAGAATAGGGTTAATTGGTCCAAATGGTAGTGGTAAAACAACAATAATGAAAATACTAATTGGAGATGAACATGTCCAATTAGGTAATGTAAGTTTTAGAAAAGGATCAAAACTAGGATACCTAGATCAAATCCCTCTTTTTGATGATACTGTTACTGTTATTGATATTATGCAAAGTGCATTTGTTGATGTATATGAACTAAAAGCAAAAATAGATCTTCTTGTTGAACAATTAAACACTTTAGAAGGAGATAAACTAGAAAAAGCTTTAAATAAATACAGTGAGTTAATCTATGACTATGAACAACTAGATGGATATCTTACTGAGACAAACATTGATAAAGTATGTACAGGATTAAAGATAACACAATTAATGAGAGAAATGTCATTTAATTTACTAAGTGGAGGAGAAAAAACAAGAGTAATGCTTGGTAAAATCCTTCTAGAACAACCATCAATCTTAATGTTAGATGAACCATCTAACCATTTAGATTTAGAATCTATAGAATGGCTTGAAGGATACTTAAAAGATTATAAAGGATCAGTAATAGTTGTTTCTCATGACCGTTATTTTCTAGACAACGTATGTAAAAAGATTATTGAATTAACTACCAATCGAGCAATTGTATATCATGGTAATTATAGTTACTACGTTATCGAAAGAGAACGCAGATTTTTGCTTGAGATGAAAGTGTATTTATCTCAAGAAAAAAAGATAAAGAGAATGGAAGACCAAATAAAGCAATACCGTATTTGGGGAAGAATGCGTGATTCTGAAAAAATGTTTAAACGAGCAAAAGAACTGGAAAAACGACTTGAGAAAGTTGAAAAACTAGACAAACCAAAATATGAAAATGTTAAAATGAAGATAGATAGTGCTATTTCAACTAGAAGTGGTAAAAGAGTATTATCAGCTATGAATATTAATAAAAGTTTTGGAGATTTACACCTACTTGAAAATGCCGAAATAGATTTGGTATACCAGGATCGCTTGGCGATACTTGGTAGAAATGGTAGTGGTAAAACAACATTAATTAAAATGCTCCTAGAAGATAAACCTCTGGAAGAACCAATTTATAAGTGGGGAAGCAGATTAGACATAGGGTATCTTGCTCAAGATGTTAAATTTAAAGATGATTCATTAAGTGTTCTTGATTACTTCATGAAAGAACATACAGTAAATCAGAATAAAGCAAGAACGGAACTTGCGAAGGCTTTGTTTATAAGGGATGATGTCTTTAAATTGATTAGTAATCTATCAGGTGGAGAAAAAAGTAAACTTAAACTATGTTCTCTAACCTATAATCAAGTTAATCTTATGATCCTTGATGAACCTACAAATCATCTTGATATAGATTCAAGAGAAACTCTAGAAGAATTACTTCTTGAATTTAACGGTAGTATCCTTTTTATTTCACATGATAGATATTTTATCAAAAAAATAGCCAATAGAATTGGTGAAATAAAAAACAAAAAGATTGTCTACTTTGAAGGAGATTATGATTATTATAAGTTTCAAAAGAAAAAAGCCGCCCAAAAACTCTAAATAGTGTAGATATATCAAACAATTTTGTAACCTTTATAGGAATCGTGGTATAATAAGGGTATCAATACTAATTGAAGAGAGGAGATGAGTATATGTCAAATAGATTTAAATTAAAAAAACCACACAAAGTAGTCGAAGATGGTGCTGTTGAAACTGAACAACATGAATCTTCAAGCAAAACAAAAGGTGGTAGTAAGTTTTCTTCTGCGAAGAACTCTAAAGGGAACATGTCAAGTACCTTCTCTGGTAAATCGTCAAAGGTTTTTTCAAAGAAAAAAACATAAACGGAAAACTTTGTTTTCCGTTTTTCTATGGGGAAAGACAAGGATTATGTGTTATTAAGCCCTGACTTACTCAGTATTTTTTTTAATTTTAGTATAGTTTTAATTATTATAGACATGGTATAATGTAAAAAGGTGATAAAAATGAAAATATATGGAAAAACAATTGAAGAAGCTTTAAAGGAATTTAATGTATCAAAAGAGAATGGATTGACAAGCTCAGAAGTCTTTTCTTTAAGAGAACAATATGGAGAAAATAAATTAAAAGAAAAAGGGAGAAAGACTATCCTTAGTATGATACTAGGCGAGTTAACTCAATTCCTTAATATATTATTAATAATTGCGGCAATTGTAAGTATTATTGCAAGTGGACATTTTACAGATGGACTTTTTATAATGGCAATTGTTGTTTTAAATATTAGTTTAAGTGTTTTCCAAGAAAGAAAAGCTGGGAATGCAGTAAATGCTCTTAAAAGCATGAGCGCACCGGGTGCTAAGGTATTAAGAAACTCTGAACTTGAAAACATTGATTCACATGATTTAGTTCCTGGTGATATCGTTGTTATTGAAGCAGGGGATTATATCCCAAGTGATTTAAGGTTAATTGAAACTGTAAACCTAAAAGTAGATGAATCAGCTTTAACAGGAGAAAGTGTTCCTGTTGAAAAAGATGCATCTGCAGTGTTCCCTGATTCTACACCAATAGGTGATAGAATCAACATGGGATATATGAGCACTATTGTAACTTACGGTAGAGCAATTGGAGTTGTAGAAAGTACAGGGATGAATACAGAAATAGGTTCAATAGCTAATTTATTGAATGAAGTAGAAGATGAAATGACTCCACTTCAAGTTAAAATTGATAAACTAGGTAAACTACTTGGAATGATAAGTATCGCAGTAGTTATATTGATCTTTGTAGTAGGGTTACTATATAAATTTGATGTACTTGATTTATTCTTAATAAGTGTTAGTTTAGCGGTTGCGGCTATACCAGAAGGATTACCTACAGTAATTACCGTAGTACTCGCTATAGGAATGAAGAAGATGGCTAGTAAAAACGCAATTGTAAAAGAGTTATCAGCTGTTGAAACACTTGGAAGTACAACAGTAATTTCAAGTGATAAAACAGGAACTTTAACTCAAAATAAAATGGTTGTTACTAGAATATTTGATAATGATAAGATTATTGAGGTAACAGGATTTGGTTATTCATATGAAGGCGAAATCAAAGGTGATAATGAAAATATAAGTAGGTTGCTTGAAATAGGTGCTTTATGTAATGATTCATCCATTTCAGGAGAATCATTAATCGGAGATCCTACTGAACTTGCACTAGTTACTTTAGCTGCTAAAAAAGATTTAATGCAAAAAGAACTAAAAGTGCAATATAAAAGAATAGATGAATATCCATTTGATAGTGATCGAAAACTAATGAGTACAGTTCACAATATTAATGGAACAAAATACTTATATACTAAAGGAGCACCAGATCAATTACTTAAAACTTGTAAATACTATTTATTAGATGGAGAGTTAAAAGAAATTGATAAGAAATTTAGAAGTGTAGTTGAACTTGCAAATCAAGGGTTGGCGCGCGCTGCACTAAGAGTTCTTGGGTTCGCTTATAAAGAGCTAAAAGAATATGATGATATTACGAATGAAGAAAATGATTTAGTCTTTACAGGTCTTGTTGGAATAATTGATCCTCCAAGAGAAGAAGTTAAAGCTTCAATTGCTGTTTGTCATAAAGCGGGAATGAGAGTTGTTATGATCACGGGTGATCATAAAATAACTGCCATGGCAATCGGACAAGAACTTGGAATACTAAGTCAGGGGGATAATGCACTTTCTGGTGAAGAAATAGATAAATTGAGTTATCCTGAATTTTTAGATCTTGTAAAAATTACTAATGTATTTGCTAGAGTATCACCTAATCATAAAGTAATGATTGTTAAAGCTCTTCAAGAAACTGGAGAAATTACTTCAATGACAGGAGACGGTGTAAATGATGCTCCTGCCTTAAAACAAGCAAACATTGGTGTTGCTATGGGTATTACAGGAACAGATGTTTCTAAAGAAGCCGCAGATATGATTTTAATGGATGATAATTTCATTACCATCGTTGAAGCTGTTGAAGAGGGTAGAGTAATCTATGCTAACATTAGAAAGTTTGTTGGATATTTAGTAAGTTGTAATGTTGGAGAAGTATTACTAATATTTATCGCAATGTTACTTGGATGGGGTAGCCCATTGCTTCCTATCCAAATCTTATGGATTAATTTAGTAACAGATTCATTCCCTGCTTTCGCTCTTGGACTTGAAAAGAAGGAAGACGGAATTATGGATAAAGATCCAATTGATCCGAAGGCATCAATTGTTGATAAAAAAATGGGAATTGCAATTGGATTCCAAGCTGTATTTTTAGCTATTGCTGTATTGATATCTTACTATATAGGACATAACATTATAGGCGGACATCAATATATGGGAGAAACATTTGCCTTTATTACTATTATTACAGGTGAACTTCTAAGAACATACTCAGCACGTAGTGAAACAATAACTATCTTTAAGATGAGATTATTTGAAAATAAATATGTAAATTACTCTGTATTATTTGGAGTTGTGTTATTATTAATCGTATTATTTGTACCGGGAATTAACGATTTATTTAAAACGAATGTTGATATTACATTCACAAGTCTACTAATTGCCTTTGGATTAGGATTTATACCATTATTTGGTGGAGAGTTATCAAAGTTATTTAAATAAAAAAAGCAACTCATAAGTCGCAATTAGATGGAAGGTAATTATGAAAAAACTATTAGATGAATTTAAGAAATTTGTAAACAGAGGAAACATTATGGATCTTGCTGTTGCAGTTGTTGTAGGTAGTGCTTTTACAAAAATAATTAATAGTTTTGTAAAAGACATTTTAACTCCTTTAATTAGTATTGTTCTTGGAAATGAAGGATTTGCGAATTTTAAATACGTTATTACTGAGGGAAATGAAGCACTTGGAATAATTGAAAATGCAGTCTACTATGGTAGATTCATCCAAAACTCACTAGACTTCTTAGTAATTGCAGTCGTTGTATTTTTGATGATAAAAATCATCAACAAAATTAAAGAAGAAGTAGAAGATATTTATGAAGATGTTGTTGACATATTTGATGGCGATGACGATGAAATTCCTGAATAATATTTACAAAAATTATTGAAGTCAATTTGACTTCAATAATAAGCGGTCGTGGCGGAATGGCAGACGCGCTACCTTGAGGGGGTAGTATTTTAGGATGTGTGAGTTCAAATCTCATCGACCGCACCATTAGTAATATTAAATGACTTTATCGAAGTCATTTTTTTTTACACTTTAAAATGAAATAAGACCAATACTAATAAGCCCTTATTTCATTTTATTTGACAAAACGAAATAAAAGGCATACAATTTAAGTGTAGTTTCATTAAGGGGTTGTTATAAATGAATGACAGATCAGGAAAATATATAAGCAACTTATATGGGAAATTGGAATATAAGTCTTTTAAACCATCAAGTTTGCCTCCAAAACCAGGAATTATTTATGATACTTATTTAGTTGAATTAATATCTGAAGCAAATAGACAAATAGGAGTATTAAATGGTATATCTAAAAAGATACCTAATATTGATCTATTTATAGCCTTATATGTTAGAAAAGAGGCTTTATTATCCTCTCAAATTGAAGGAACTCAGGCAACACTTGACGATATATTGAACCCGTATCTGGATGATAATAAAAATCAAGACATTGGGGATGTCATTAATTACATTTACGCAGCGAAATATGGAAAAGAAATGATGGAAGAATTACCAATATCTAGTATATTGCTAAAAGAAATACATCAGAAATTGATGAAAAACATCAGAGGTAGTGAAAAAAAACCTGGAGAATTTAGAAATACACAAAACTGGATAGGACACGGAGGCAGTACTCTTCAAACTGCTACATTTGTACCTCCAAATATTGAAGACATGACTGACGCATTAGCTGAATTAGATATATTTATTAATACTGATGATAATTTAGATCCGCTAGTTAAAGCAGCTCTTATACATTATCAATTTGAAACAATTCATCCTTTCCTAGATGGTAATGGGAGAATAGGGAGACTGTTAATACTACTATTTTTAATGAATAATAAAATCTTAAATAGTGAAGTTCTTTATATTTCATACTTTCTAAAAAACAATCAAGTTGAGTATTATGATAGATTGATGGAAGTAAGACAAAAAGGGAACTACGAACAATGGTTAAAGTTTTTCTTACTAGCAATAAGAGAATCATCAACTGATGCAATTGAAACAATAGAAAGGATGCAATTATTACATGATATGAACTCCGATTACATTAAAGTTCTAGGAAGAAAATCAAAAACTGTAATGACAGTTTTTAATTATGTAGAATCAAATCCGATAATTGATATAGGTAAGACAAGCAAAGAGTTAAACTTATCTTATAATGCTGTTGCAGGGGCAGTCAGTGAACTTGTAAATTTAGGTATTTTAGTACAGGAAAAGACTAATAAAAGAAATCGAGTTTTCAGTTATGAAGATTTATTGGATATATTACGAAAAGATACTTTGTAGTGAAATGATAATGGTAAAGTATATGCTTTCTAGATTTGGGATGGATACACTGGACCAATCTTCGAATTATATGCAAAAGGTGTTAAGGGCGATGTTTCAGGCATAGACAAAGCAGAGTTCATTGCACAAATAACTGCAGAAATCGAAAACCTAGGATAATTAAAAAATTTATCTAGTAATACCTAGAAAACTCCTTCTTCAAACATGTTAATAGGATATGGTAAGTGGGAGATGAATAGGTATAATTTCTGGTTCAGAAATTATAAGATTTTCGAAAATATAGCGTTTTCTGCATTTTGCCCTATTAGAAATATTTGGTATAATATTATTAGGTAAGACTTTGAAAGGAGAAAATCAGAAAACTACATTATAATAGCATAATAGAGGATGGGACAACCTTAATAGCTTGATAAATTAGCGAACGATAGTTCGCTCTACCCAAGAAGCCCCTACTTCAACAATACCAATTGTAAGTAGCGGGAGTGTTCACAGTATAATGTATTATGTGCAATAATATAAAGCAAGATGAAATATATCATTTTAATTAATAAGTGTTCAAAGATAAATATTGCAAAAGGAGTTCATAGTATGAAAAAAATAGCAGGAATAGAAATTATATTTTTGGTGATTGTGTTATTAATTATAGTACTCGCTCCCTTAAATGCATATCGTATTAGTACATATTTTGTTGGAAGACAAGTAGAACAATCTTATATCTACGAATCAGTACTCTACAATGTTCCTATATCATTATTAATATTCTATATAGCTTTATATGTTAAATATAAGAATTTTGTATACGCAAGAGCATTTGTGGTTAGAAAATTAGCTATTCCAATTGTACTTAGTCTTTATATTATTCTATATTTAACAGGATTAAATTGGGCTAGTATCAGAAATGTTGATGATGCATTTGTATATGTGTTCTTAATCCCTATATGGGCACATCTAATCTTTACTGTTGTATTCATGACATTAAATGCAGTTTTACTAACAAAAGCGTATAAGTTAAATAAATATAAATGGGTTATTAATATCTACACAGGATTTTTAGTAGTAATATATTTACTAGTTTTCTCTACTGTTGTAACTGACTCGGCAATACAACTTGGTCTCCTTGATTGGTACTAGGGATTAATAAAAAAAACTTCATTTCTGAAGTTTTTTATTTTTGCCAAATGCAGCTTCCCAGTCTTTCATAAATGATTCTATTCCTTTATCTGTTAAAGGGTGAGTAAAAGCTTTCTTAAGAACTGGATAAGGAACAGTAGCTATATGTGAACCAACAAGTGCACAATCAGCCATTTGTTTTACTGTTCTAATACTTGCTGATATGATTTCAGTATCAAATCCATAAATATCAAAAATATCTCGTATTTCACTTACTACTTGAACTCCATCATGTAATGTATCTTCAAGTCTTCCAACAAATGGACTAACATAAGTTGCTCCAGCAGTAGCTGCTAGTAATGCTTGATTAGCACTAAATACTAATGTTACATTAGTTCTTATTCCTAATGCAGTTAATTCTTTAACTGCTTTAATACCTTGTTCTGTCATAGGAATCTTAACAATCATATTTTTATGAATCTTAGAAATTTCAATTCCTTCTTTAACCATCCCAGGAGCGTCTAAACTGATAACTTCACCGCTAATAGGACCATCAACTATGCTAGTAATCTCTTTGATTACTTCATTAAAATCTCTTCCTTCTTTTGCAATTAAAGTAGGGTTAGTTGTAACACCTGCAATAATACCTAAATCTGCCATTTCTCTAATGTATTCAACATTAGCTGTATCAATAAATAATTTCATTATAGTACCTCCGTTAAATTATTTTCTTCTATTTCAAAATCTGCAAATACTACTGGTGTAGCATTTGCTAAACTATCAACCAATCTTTCAACAAATAGTATTCCATTGATATGGTCGATTTCGTGTTGTATAACAATACCAACATAACCTTTAAATTTTATTATTTTTTTTGTTAGTTCACCAGTTTCTTCATCAAATAGATAGGTTCTAACTGTAATCTTTTGATGTCTTGGAACAACGCCTTCAACTTCTCTATCGACACTTAAACAACCTTCTCCACTTTCAATATAAGTCTTTTTAACACTGTGACTAATAATTGTAGGGTTAACCATTAGGTATTTATGTTCAGTTTCATTTAATTCATCCATGGTTTTCACGGCTATCATTCTTTTTGATATGTTTATCTGTGGAGCTGCAAGACCAACACCGGGACGTAAGTCATACTCTTCACATTTAGCTTGATCTAAAGAGTTTTCCAAAAACTCCATCATTAGTTTCATTGTTTCTATATCTTCTGCACAAAGAGGTATTTTAACCGCTTTAGCTTTTAATGTAAGAGTTGGGTGACCTTCTCTAATTACATCTTTCATTAACAACATATTACCACCTCACAAACATTATAACAAAATAGTGTCTAAGTTTAAAACAAAAAACTCCTTTTATATTAATGTTTAAGAAAACGGCTACTTCAAACTGCCTGAATTAAAAGAAATTATTGTAAAATACTAAATAAATATTAGAATTTAAAGCTAATTCTATATTTATTGCAAAATTACCAAAGTCTTATTATGTTGTATGATATTATAAATAGAGGGAGTGATTTAAATGAAATTTATCTCATGGAATGTAAATGGTCTTAGAGCCTGTATGAAAAAAGGATTTGAAGACTTCTTTTTATTAGAAAATGCTGATTTTTTTAGTATTCAGGAAACAAAAATGCAAGAAGAACAGAAAAGCTTTCATTTTGAGGGTTATTATGAGTATTGGAATGATGCAGATAAAAAAGGCTATTCTGGAACTTTGATATATACTAAGCACAAACCAAATAAAGTAGTTTTAGGACTACCTGATGATGGATATAATGACGAAGGAAGAATTATTACTTTAGAGTATGATAACTTTTATTTAGTTAATACCTATGTCCCAAATTCAAAGCGAGATTTAGCTAGATTAGATTACCGACAAGTATATGAAGATAGAGTTAGAGAGTACTATAACGAATTAAAAAAGACTAAACCAGTTATCCTTTGTGGAGACTTAAATGTAGCTCATAAAGAACTTGATCTAAAAAATCCTAAACCAAATGCTAAAAACGCAGGATTTACTATTGAAGAAAGAACTAAATTTCAAGAGTTATTAGATAGCGGGTTTACTGATTCATGGAGATATCAAAACCCAGATACAATAAAATATTCATGGTGGAGTTATATGTTTAAAGCTAGATTGAATAATGCTGGATGGAGAATTGATTACTTTGTTGTATCAAATGATATCTTAGAAAAGATTAGTTCCACAGATATTTTGACTGAAATACATGGAAGTGACCATTGCCCAGTTAAATTAGAACTAGATATCTAATAGATGTGTTTCACGTAATAGGATTTTACTGCATTTTTTAGTAAGTAAAACGTTTTCATACAAGTAAATCTGTTTACTATGTTCTATAAAACAAGTATAATTAAATTGATATTTTTATTAGGAGGTATATCAAAATGGAAAAAGAAATAAGAAAAATAGGTATTGTTACTGGTGGCGGAGACTGTAGTGGTCTTAATGCAGTAATTAATGGAATAACTAAAGCAGCAGTTTCGAAATACGGGTTAGAAGTAGTAGGATTTACTAAAGGATTTTCAGGACTTATAAATAATACTCATCAAGATTTAGATTTAAAAGCAGTTTCTGGAATTTTACATGAAGGTGGAACAATTCTAAAATCTTCTAATAAAGATAATTTATTTAATTATCGTGTTAGAGATGAAAATGGACAATATGTCTATAAGGATGTATCTGACGAAGCTGTGAAGAATTTAGAGTATTTAGGAGTAGATGGATTAATCGTTATTGGAGGAGATGGTACTTTAACTAGTGCTAGAGACTTTAGTCGTAAGGGTATCCCTGTTATTGGAGTACCTAAAACAATTGATAATGATCTCCCAGAAACTGATGTAACATTTGGATTTAATACATCACTTGAAACAATATGTGATGCATTAGATAAAATCCATACAACTGCATTCTCTCATGATAGAGTAATGGTAGTTGAAGTAATGGGAAGAATGACTGGATGGCTAGCGCTTGAAGGTGGACTTGCAGGTAGTGCTGATGTAATCATCATTCCTGAAATACCTTATGATATTCATAAAATCGTTGAAAAAGTAAATCAGCGTGATGCATTTGGTAGAAACTTCACAATTATTATTGTTAGTGAAGGAGCTACTCCAATAGGTGGAGATGTTACTGTACGTGAAACTGTAGAAGATAGCCCTGACACTGTAAGACTTGGTGGAATTGGTGGAGTTATAACACAACAACTACAAGAACTTATTCCTCATCATGAAGTGAGATATACAAATCTTGCATATCTTCAACGAGGTGGAGTAACTTCACAATATGATAGAGCACTTGGACTAATGTTTGGTGTTCAAGCTGTAGAGTTATTAATGCAAGGCAAAAGCGGAGTAATGGTTCAACTTAAAGGCCGTAAAATTACCAACATTCCTTTAGAGAAAGTTGTCGGTAGTGGAGAAGTTGGAGAAACATCAAAAGGTGGTAAAAAACAAGTCGATATTAATGGACAAATGGTACAAACCGCTAAAGCTATTGGAATTAGTTTCGGTGACTGATAATGTATTCTTATCCAATTGATTTTGATTTATATACTCAAGATGAAGCAATATTTTTAATTGAGTTTCTTGCTTTGATAGAAGATGCGAATAATAAAAAAATTGATCATCTGGTACTTGTTGAAAAATATAAAAAGTATAGAAATATCATAAATTCTATATCTACAGAGAAACAACTGGATAAAGATTTTGAAAAGTTATCAGGGTTCTCTATTTTTAAAACAATGAAAGCAATTATAAAATAAAATCTTAGTTCTTGAACTAAGATTTTTTATACTCTAAGAAGATATATGTGGTAAAATAACAAGAGAAGAAGGTGATTCATATGAGACTAGATAGATTCTTATCGAACTTGAAGTACGGAACTAGAAAAGAGATTCAAAAAGCAATCAAGTATAAACAAGTTTTAGTAAACGATGAACTTATGAATAGTACTGCTTTTAAGATTGATCCTTTAAAAGACATTGTTATCTTTAATGGTGAGAAAGTTTATTATAAAGAAACAATATTACTCATGATGAATAAACCTTCAGGGTATCTAAGCGCAAACAGTGATGGCAAGGATAAGACTGTGATGGAGTATATAAACGAACCTTATTCACGATTTGATTTAAGCATTGCAGGAAGACTTGATAAAGACACTGAAGGACTTCTATTACTCACAAATAGTGGTAGTCTACTACATAGTATAATTAGCCCTAACAAGAATGTATATAAGAAATATTTTGTTAGAGTAGATAAAGAATTTCCTGATCCATCAGTCTTAGAACTTGAATTCGAGATAATGGATGGTAGAGATTTTCTATTTACTCCTAGTTTGCCAATTGTTGAGAAAATTAATGATCTTGAATTTTACCTTTCTATAAAAGAAGGAAAGTTTCATCAAGTAAAAAGAATGGTTGAGCATTTTGATCGCTCAGTTGTATATTTGAAACGTGTACAGATTGGTAAAATCAAACTGGATGAAGAGCTAAGATTAGGTGAATATAAAGAAATTAACGATTATGAAATATAAAAAAAAGGCCTAGGCCTTTTTTTATTTTTCAAGATTTATAATTTCAATTAAGTTATCAATAACGTAGTTTATTTCTTCAAGAGTAGTTTCATTCCCAATTGAGAATCTAATAGTTGCTTTTATATAATCTATTGGAACTCCTATTTCTGTTATAACGTGACTTGGTTCAATTGATTCGCTGTCACATGCGCTTCCAGTAGAAACATAAATACCTCTTTTATTAAGTAAGAAAGCAATTACTGAACCATCAAGATCTTTAAATGACAAATTCAAGTTTCCTGGTAATCTATTTTTACCAATTTCTGGACCGTTTAATAGATAGTCTATTTTAGCCTCATCAAGTCTTTTTAAAAATAGATTTGAATATGAGTTTAATCTTTCAGCGTAATTACCAAGATTTGCAATTCCTATTTCAAGAGCTTTTGAAATACCAACAGTAAATGCAACATTTTCTGTCCCTGCTCTCATTTTTAGTTCTTGTTGTCCACCATGAATTAGTGGAGCTAGTTTTGTACCTTCTTTAACGTATAATAATCCTACTCCTTTTGGAGCATGGAATTTATGTCCGGAAATACTTAATAAATCGACATCTAATTCTTTTAGGTCTAGTTTTGTATGACATGCTGCTTGAACAGCATCAACATGTAAATATGTACTTGCCTCAAAACAAACTTTACTTATTTCTTTAATGTTTTGAATAGTTCCTATTTCGTTGTTTGCCATTATCACAGTAACAAGTAAGGTATTATCATTCACTAAAGTTCTTAAATGGTCTATATCAACGAATCCTTCTTTGTCTACATTAACATAGCTTACTGAATATCCTCTATCTCCTAAAAACTGACAAGTTTTAGATGTAGCGTGATGTTCGATTCTTGTGGTAATTATACCGCCCTTTGAACTAGCGTTGTAGGCAAGGCCTTTTATAGCCCAATTAATTGATTCTGTTCCACAACTTGTGAAAAAGATTTCATTTTTCTTACAATTTAGTAATTTGGCTACTAATTTTCTAGATTTGTTAATGACTTTTCTATTTTTTATCCCTTGTTCATGTAAACTAGAGGGATTACCAAATTCATCAGTGAAATAAGGAAGCATAGCGTCAAGTACTTCTTTGCTTACATTAGTAGTAGAAGCGTTATCTAGATATACCTTCATTATTTTTTCCTCACTAATTCTAAAGAAATAGATTCTATGTCTTCATAGTTTAAAAAACTTAGACCTTCAACGTAATCTTTTCCTTCGATTATATCTTTATCTTTGAATAATTCTAGTAAATCAGTAAGAATTTCTTTGATTACAAAAGATTGATGAATAATACAAGGTTCATCATCTCCAAAGACTTCAATACTTTTTTTAATAATATGGTCTTCTTTAATAGGTATATTAAGAAGACGCCCTTTATAAATCACTTTATCGAGTCTTTTAATAATAACATTTTCTTTCATATAGTACCCCTTTGTGATAAGATTATCTAAATATTAAGAAGAAATAATAACTTGCGATTGTTAAGAATAGTAAAGAATTTAACAGTTTTATTATATGTAGATGTTCTCTTATCCAGTTACTTGTGGAAACTACGCCACTACCTTTAACGGCTATAACTGCGATGACTATTAACGGAACTACAAACATCAAATTGTATGAAATTAGGGCAAAATAAGCATACCCACTTTCAATTTGATGAATACCATAAATAATTCCTAGATATATTTGTCCTGTGCAAATTAGCTCAGTAACGCTTAATGCCATTCCTAAAATAAATGTAAGAATTAAGACAGTTATAAGTCCTCTTTTGTTTTCTTGATCATTTATGAGATTAGTAAAAGCTTTAACTAATTTTTTGTTATATCTTTGAATCCACTTTGGTAATTGGTTCTTAACTTTTCCATATTTTTCAGCTTTAGTCATAAAGAAATCGTATAAATTAAATAAGAATAAGAAAAGACATAATATAGCTATAAACCATTTAATTATCTGATTAATCAAGTGTGTTTCTTCATTGAAAACTTCTAAGAATTTTAATAATCCGAGGCCTATTAAGAAATATGAAAGGAACAAGGCAAAAATATAAGTAACACTTACTAATATTAAGACTTTTTTATTATCACTAAATCCAAGCAAACTAACAAACAGAAGAAGCATGGCAATAGCGCAAGGATTAAATCCATCAAGTAAACCAGCAAACAATACTGTGAAATATCCAGCTATTCCTGTGATATCATCAAATACTTGTCCATCTTCGACTACAACATCTCTTAGAGGATCAGAACTTAAATCGTAAATTGTTTTATCAATTACTTTTTGTTTAATATCATTATTTTGGAAGTACTCATCACCTACAAAGATTATAGGGACGCCAGTGAATGCTTTTTTTATACCGTAAGCTACATTATATGCAGCGTATAAATCACTTGATTCAGAATCGTAAATATCATATGTAATAACCGTGATTCCTTGGTCTTCCATCATTTTAATATAATCTTCTGATTCAATGTAATCTCCACCACCATCAGGATATCCGATTAATCCCGAACAAACTAAACAGGTCTCTTCTTTAAAGTAAACTGCTTTTCTTTCAGCAGCGTTTACTGGCAGCTTTGTTGTGATAATTGAGAATATCACAAATAAGAGTAAAGGTAATAATAATTTTGTTTTTTTCATAGTATAGTCTTCTTTCTGATATCCATATATATATTTTACCATATATATTATAAGATTTATACTTTACAGTGTCAATTAAAGCTTTAAATAATATCTTGAGATAATTTTAAGTTTTGTGTAATAAAGACTCATAAATTATGATATAATTAAGTTGTTATACAGACATGAGGGATGCTTATATAATTTAAACTGTACATATACTATATTTGTATTTTAGGTAAACCTTTGTTTATTCGTTAATTTGATTCTTTTATTAACGGATTTGTTGAAGGTTTTTATTTTATAAATGGGAGGATATTTAAATGAAAAATATATTTAAAATGATTCTGGGATTAACAATTGTTTTATTTTTAAGTGGATGTGGGAAAGAAGAAATTGAATATACTGTCAGTTTTGATAAATCTTATGGAGTATCAATTGGGGATATTATCATCAACGAAGGAGCAAATGTATCAATACTTTTACCTGGACCTGATGACCCTGTAAGAGAAGGATATGTTTTTGAGGGATGGTATACAGATATTGAGCTCACTTCGGAGTACAATTTTACAGATAAAGTGTATGAAGATATTAAAGTATACACAAAATGGATACCAATTAAATATATGCGTATTTTTGATACTAATGGTGGTAGTAGTATAGACTATATTAGACAAGATTATGAGACTGTTATAACAATGCCTGATGACCCAGTAAAAGAAGGATATGTTTTTATGGGATGGTATAACGAAGATCTTACAATTTCATATAAGTCTTTTGGAGTAACTACAATGGGATTCCGTAATATTACCTATTATGCTTTGTGGGCTGAAGTCCAATTTACAATTACTTTTGAAACTAATGGTGGAAGCTTAATTGATCCAATCACTTCAGAAGTTGGAGATGTATTTATTATTGATAACCCAACAAAAGATGGGTTTGTATTTGGTGGATGGTTTTATGATGAAGACCTAACAATACAAGCGTTTATAGCTACAATGCCAGAAGAAGATACTACTTTATATGCTCAGTGGGTTCTTGAAGAAGAACTAGAATTCTTTTAATTACTGATTAATACTATATTGATTTAAATTAAATATAAACTAAGCTGTTGGTTATTTCTTCAACAGTTTTTGTTTTAACCAATTCATTTAATAGTTTTACTTGAAACGAATACCTATAAAATATATACTAGTAATATGGTGATAAAATGAAAGAAAAAGTCTTACAAAGAGTTTACGACTTAGTCGATGAAATAAAATCAAAAAAAGAGTATATTAGATTGAAAGAACTAAAAGAAATCCTAGATAATGATGAATCTTTAAAAAAACTTATTTTGGATTTTAATAAAGCAAAAGATAAATATAGTGAAGTTTCCAAATATGGGGAACATCATCCTGATTTAGAAAAGGTAAGAAATACTTTAGCACAATCTAAAAATGCACTATTCACTAATGAAGTAGTAAGTGAATACAAAGTGCTCGAAAAGGAAATCCAGAAGTTATTAGATGAAATCTCTCGAAAATTAGCGTTAAGTATATCGCCTAAGATTAAACATCCTAACGAGATAGGTCTAATAAACAAACATTAAGGAGCTTATAAATGGTAGATAGAAAAAGTTTGGTCGTATATTTTAGAAATCCAAAAGCAATAAAACAATTAGCTGATTTTGGAGAAATAAAATATTACACAAAAAAAGGTAAGTATGCAATATTGTACTTAAATAAAGAAGACCAAGGAAAAGTAACTGAGCAATTATTAAATATGAAGTTAGTTAGAAAAGTTGAAGAATCGTTATTTGAAAATGAAGAATATAAGTTAGAGTTTGATGTCAAGTAAAAGTACTTGACAACCTATCATTGTAATGGTATACTTTGATAGTTGAAAAAATATAACTAAGGAGGAACAATAAATGGCAGTTAAAATTAGATTACAAAGACATGGCTCAAAAAAACGTCCTTTCTATAGATTAGTAGCAGCTGATTCAAGAAGTCCTAGAGATGGTAGATACTTAGAAATAGTTGGTACTTACGATCCTACTAAGACACCTACAGCAGTTAAAATCGATGAAGAAAAAGCAAAAAAATGGTTAAATGAAGGTGCCCAATTAACAGACACAGTTAAAAACTTATTTGCAAAAGCCGGACTTAGATCAAACAAAGAAAATAAATAGGGGTTATTGAAATGGCAGTTAATTATGAGAAACTAATTCACGATTTAGTTCAGCCATTAGTAATGAAACCTGAAGACCTAATGGTTAAGAAATTTTCTGAAGATGAAAAAATGCTTACTATTCAAATTATTGTTAACCAAGATGACCTTGGTAGAGTAATTGGAAAGAACGGACGAATAGCAAATGCAATCAGAACAATCGCTTATGCAAGTGCTTCAAGAGAAAACAAAAAAATAACGATTAATATTGATTCATTTTAGACCCGAAAACCGGGTCTATTTTTTTTGTAGTTTCTTTTAAAATTTACTTTAAATGTAGTATAATAACTTAGAAGAGGTGACAGGATGGAATATGTTCTAAAAAACAACTTGAAAATCACGCTAAGAGAAGCTTCTATATGTGATGCTAATGCATTGCTTATATACATGGATAAAGTTAACAGAGAGTCAAAAAATTTGATGAGAGAACCAGAAGAGTTAACGATGACTTTAGAAGATGAAGAGAAATTTATTAATAATACAATGAACTCAAAAAATCGTTGTTTCATCATCGCTCTTGATGGGGATTTAATTATTAGTAGTTCTGGATTTCATGGTAGTAGTCTTAGGAGGGTTAAACATAGAGTAGCTCTTGGGATATCAGTTTTAGAGGATTATCAAGGACTTGGGATTGGAACTATAGTAATGAAGGAATTAGTTAAAAAAGCAATTGAACAAGGTAAAACAAAAATGGATTTGGAAGTTAGAATAGATAATAAATCCGCAATTAAACTCTATGAAAACTTAGGATTTATTAAAGAAGGTATTATCAAAAATGGATTTTATGTAGACAATAAATTTATCGATTTATTAGTTATGGGCAAAGTACTTTAGGAGGGCAAAATGAATACATTAGAAGTTAAGAACATCAAAAAAACATTTAAGTTATCAAGGAAACAACGAAAAATTGAAAAAGCAAATATAAAACTAAAAGTTGCAGTAAATGATTTATCATTCACTGCTTATCCAGGAGAGATTTATGGTTTATTAGGACCAAATGGTGCTGGGAAAACTACTTGTTTAAGAGCTATATCGACTTTGATCAAAGTTGATGAAGGAGATATTGTTGTTGGTGGTAGTAGCGTTGTAAATGATTCTTTTGAAGTTAGATCAAAAATTGGATTTTTAACAAGTGAACTTAAACTTGAAGATCACTTCAGTCCTAACTATTTATTTACCTATTTTTCAAGACTACATAATGTAGAAGAAGAAACAATTGAAGAAAGAAAAAAAATATTATTTGAAAGATTTGGAATCGAAGAATTTAAGGAAGTTAAAATAGGAGACTTATCAACAGGAATGAAACAAAAAATTAGCATCGCGATTAGTTTAGTTCACGATCCTGATTTTATTATTTTCGATGAGCCTACAAATGGATTAGATGTTCTTACAGCTAGAAGTGTAACTGATTATTTAGTTGAATTAAAAGAAAGTGGAAAAACAGTTATTTTATCAACACATATCCTAAGTGTTGTTGAAAAATTATGTGATAGAGTTGGGATTATTATTAATGGTAAGATGAAGATTAGTGATACCCTAGAAAATGTTAAGAAAACAAATTCTAATAATGACTTAGAAGAGATTTTCTTTGACCTTGTTAAAGAAGAATCACTTACTGGAGGTGGATTCTAATGAAGAATATAATTACTATATTTAAAAAAGAATTCTATCGAGTTATGAGTGATCGACGTTTGATATTCACTTCGATTTTATTACCAGGACTTGCAATTTATGTAATGTATTCCTTTATGGGTGGTGCAATAGGGAATGAAATTGAAGATGTTGAACAACACAAAATGATTATCTATACAGAAAATATGCCAACAGAAGTTTCAAATTATATTTATTCTCAAGATATTAATCCTGAGTACCATGTATATGTGCCTGCTAATAAAGAGGAACTTGAGGCAGAAATTCTTGCAGGTGATGTTGATCTTCTAATTAGATTTTCTCCTACTTTTGAGGATGATATAGATAACTTGGTTGTATCAGGTATCTTAATGCAATATAATCCAGGAGAAAAATATAGTGAGTATACTCAATCTAGAATATCTAATGCTTTAAATGCATATGCAAATGAAGTAGGTATTGATAGATATGGAGATGCATACTATGCATTTGATATGTCTTCTGACATAATAATGGATGAAGATAAAGCAGCAGGACAAGGTTTTGCAATGCTCTTACCAATGTTAATAATTATGTTTTTATTTAGTGGTGCAATGAGTATTGGACCTGACAGTATTGCTGGAGAAAAAGAAAGAGGAACTATTGCAACATTGCTTGTTACTCCGACTAAAAGAAGTGAAATTGCAATTGGTAAAATTTTAAGTCTTACTGTAATATCTATGTTTAGTGCTACTTCATCATTTATTGGTATAATGTTTAGTTTACCAAAACTGATGGCATCAGGCTCAGGAGAAAACATGAATGTCTTTATATATGGTATAGGAGATATTGCAATTTTATTCTCTGTATTAATAGCTACAGTGTTAGTTATTGTAGGGTTAATTTCAGTTTTAAGTGCCTATGCTAAAACAATAAAAGAAGCAGGAATGCTAATTATGCCATTCTATTTTCTAAGTATGGTACTTGGTATGAGCACAATGTTTAGCGGAGAAGCTAGTAGTAATATGTGGGTATATATTACGCCGATTTATAGTTCTGTCAATTTGATTATTGCTATTCTGACATTTGATGTTTCTATAACTGCATATCTATTAACTATTTCATCTAGTTTAATATATGTAACAATATTTATTTATATACTGAACAAATTATTCCAATCTGAGAAAGTAATGTTTTCAAAATAAGAGGTGAAAAAAATGGAATTAGTTATAATTGGTAAAATTGTTAATACACACGGATTAAAAGGGACATTAAAAGTAAAATCATTTACTGATTTTAAAGAACAAAGATATAGTAAAGGTAATACTTTATATATCGCTTTTGAACATAACTATATTCCAGTAATTGTCGAATCGCATAGAGAAGTTAAAAACCTTGATTATGTTAAATTCGCTGAATTTAGCGATATTAATCTAGTTGAGAAGTATAAAGGATCAGATTTAGTAATTGAAAAAGCATTGATTCATGAATTAGATGATGAGGATGAGTTTTACTTTAACGAACTAATTGGAATGGATGTATATAACGAAGAGATTCTAATTGGAAAGTGTACAGACATAAGAGATTATCCTCAAGGAGAAGTTCTAGTCGTTAAAACAGATAAAAAGGATGTTTTAATTCCTTTTAGAAAAGAGTTTATAAAAGAAGTAAATAAAGAGAAAAATTCTCTTCACTTAATTGTTTGGGAGGGATTGCTATGAGAATAGATGTCCTAACATTATTTCCAAAGATGTTTGAAGGATTTTTAAATGAATCTATAATGGGAAAAGCAATTAAGAAGAACTTAATAGAAGTGAATTTGATAAACTTTAGAGATTTTTCATCAAACAAACATAAGAAAGTAGATGATACTCCCTATGGTGGAGGAGCAGGTATGGTTCTTAGTTGTCAACCTGTATATGATGCACTATTGAGTATTGAAGGTTATCAAAAAGCAATTAAAATAATGCTAACTCCACAAGGAGTTACACTAAAACAACCAATAGTCTACGATCTAAGTGAAGAATCTCATCTAATTATTTTATGTGGACATTATGAAGGATATGACGAAAGAATCAGAGATTTTTTCGATATTGAAATATCCATAGGAGATTATGTATTAACTGGTGGAGAAGTTGCAGCAATAGCATTGATTGATGCTGTAACAAGAGTTGTTCCAAATGTTATTGGAAAAGATGAATCACATTTAATGGATTCATTTAATAATGATTTATTAGAACATCCACATTACACAAGACCAAGTGAATTTATGGGTAAAAAAGTCCCTGAAGTATTAAAGGGTGGTAACCATAAATTAATAGAGGAATGGCGAAAGAGTGAATCTATTAAGAGAACTAAAGAAAGAAGAGCTGATTTGTTCAATATACAAAAAGAGGCAACAAAGAAGGACTAAAGAAGTTTTTAATTGAAGACAATATTGTTGTATTTACAACACATATTCGTATATAAATAGTTATAAATATAACACATACAAAAAGGTTGTTTTAAATAGGTAATAACTGTTGCATGTCATATATAGGTATGATATAATAATTAACGCTGTTAAATCTAAACAAATTTTGCTCCGCTTTGGGAATCCTTATGAGCAAATGTAAAAACTAAGGAGTGATATTATGTCTCAGCAATTACTAAATGATATTACAAAAGACTATCAAAAAGAAGAAGTAACTCAATTTAGACCAGGAGATAATGTAAAAGTCTCTGTTAAAATTAAAGAGGGCGAAAAATCAAGAATTCAAATTTTTGAAGGTTTAGTAATACAAAGACAAGGTGGAGGAATCGCGGAAACATTTACTGTTCGTAAGATGTCTTACGGAATCGGTATTGAAAGAACGTTCCCAATCCATTCACCATCAATTGAAGGTATCGAAGTAATAAGAAGAGGTAAAGTTCGTAGAGCTAAACTATTCTATATTAGAGGACTTTCAGCTAAGAAATCTCGTATCAAAGAACGTAGATAATTTAAAACACCATCATTTGATGGTGTTTTTTATAGCTTATTGTACAATTTGCACAAAGTTATGAAAACTTTTCATAAATATAGCTTTTTCGTTGAAAATATTTTCATAAGTGTTATAATCAAGTAGATGAAAGAAGGTGCTTGCATATGGGTAAAGCAACTATTTATGATGTAGCAGGAGCAGCTAGAGTTTCTTTGGCTACTGTATCAAGAGCAATTAATAATCCTGAAAAAGTAAAACCAGAAACAAGAGAGCGAGTTTTAAAAGTAATTGAGGAACTTGGTTATAAACCAAACGCCTTTGCTAGGGGACTTGCTAGTAGAAAATCTACTACTGTTGCAGTAGTTGTTCCAGATATGGGAAGAGCAAGTATTGCTGAAATGATGAACGGAATTGCTGATATAGCAAGAGTATATAAATATTCTATTTTACTTTATATTTTGGAAAGTGAAGAAGCTAGTGAAGAAGATATTCTAAGAGAAATCATCGCTGCACAAGTTGATGGTATCTTATATTTGAATGATGAAATTACTGAAACTCAGTATGATTTTCTGAAAACGATTAAAGATACATATCAAATACCTATAGTTCTTACAAACACTTTTTATCCAGAAAGTGATGAAATTCCATCTGTTTCAATTGATTATGAAAGAGCAGGATATGAAATTACTAAAAAATTGATTGAAGAAGGTCGAAAAAATATTTTTATGGTTTCGACTGTTAGAAAATATATGGTTAATGACTTGAAAGAAGCAGGATATATAAAAGCAATGGAAGAATCAGGTTTAGAACAACACGTTATGAGAACATCAGGACGTATTTCAATTAACACTGAACATTTCAACGAATATTTCAAGGGCAGCAAAGTTGATGGCGTTATTGCAGTTCGTGATTCAATTGCGATTTCATTTATGAATGTTGCATTTGAAAATGATGTAAGAATACCTGAAGATATTGGTGTATGTGGTTTCCAAAACACTAAATATGCAAGACTATCAAGACCACAATTATCTTGTGTTGATGTTCCTATATATGATTTAGGAGCTGTTGGAATGAGATTGTTAACAAAATTAATGAATAATGAACAAATTACTGAAAAAGTGGTAAAATTACCACATTCAATAGTATTAAGAAAAACAACTTTATCATAATGATTAAGAAAACTCCCTCTTCAAACAAGTTAAGTGGGGGATGAA
>CAYVZR010000007.1:0-22019 GCA_964456195.1 uncultured Candidatus Izemoplasmatales bacterium
GGAGTAATGGACAAAAACCTTCAAATGATGGTTTTTAGTGCAACTATACCTGAAAAGATCAGACCGTTCCTAAGACAATACATGAATAGTCCTGAAGAAGTATTTATTAAACCAAAAGAGTTATCTAGTTTAAACATAGAACATATTTTTGTTCCTGTAAAAAGTAGAGAAAATAAAGCAGTATTACTTGATTTATTAAAAACTATTAATCCTTTTATTGCAATTATATTTTGTAATAAAAAAGAGACAGTTGATCAAGTAGTAAAATTCTTATTTGAGAACGGACATAAAGTAGCTAAACTTCATGGTGGAATTACTCCAAGAGAAAGAAAACAAGTTATGTCTAGAATAAACAAAGCAGAATTCCAATATATTGTAGCCTCAGACATTGCAAGTAGAGGTATTGATATTGATGGAGTAAGTCATGTTATTAACTATGAGTTACCTAAAGAAATGGAATTTTATATTCATAGAAGCGGTCGAACAGGTCGCGCAAGCTACACGGGTATGGCAATAAGTTTCTATTCACCAAATGATGGAATTTATCTTGATTTCTTAGAAAGTAAAGGAATTAATATTATATATAAAGATATCAAGAATGGTGAACTTGTTGACCGTAGAATGAGAAATGAAAGAACCAAAAGAAAACAAGCAGGTATACCAGGTGATGGTGACAGCTTAAATGTTAAAAGAAGGAATGTTAAAATTAAACCAGGGTATAAGAAAAAATACAAGAAAGAACTTCACAAAGCAAAATTGAAGGAACTTCGTAAAAACAAGAGATAGGAGATAATATATGCTTAAAATAGGATCTCATGTTTCACTAAAAGGTAGTGAAATGTTAATCGGAAGCGTTAAAGAAACTCTTAGCTACAATGCTAATAGTTTTATGATTTACACTGGTGCTCCTCAAAATACAAGAAGAAAACCAATAGAGGAATTAAGAATTGAAGAAGCTACTCTATTAATGAAAGAAAATGGCTTATTATTAGAAAATGTAGTTGTTCATGCACCCTATGTTATGAATCTGGCTAACCCAGATCCAGAAAAAAGAGATTTTGCAGTTAGATTTTTTACTAGCGAAATCGAAAGAACAGCAAAAATAGGTGCAAAGCAAATAGTTCTTCATCCAGGTGCCCATGTTAAACAGGGCGCAGATATAGGTATTCCATATATCATTGAAGGACTAGATAAAGTAATCGAAAATACAAAAGATTTAGATGTTTTAATTGCTCTTGAAACAATGGCTGGTAAAGGAACTGAGTGTGGAAGAAATTTCGAAGAACTCGCTCAAATTATTAATGGAGTGAAAGATAGTTCTAGATTAAGCGTTTGTTTTGACACTTGTCATACACATGATGCTGGTTATAACACAAAGACTGATTTTGATTCTGTAATACAAGAGTTTGATAGAGTAATTGGGAAAGAGAGAATTACAGTTTTTCATATAAATGATTCAAAGAATGAATTAAGTGCCGGAAAAGACCGACACGAAAACATAGGATTTGGGTATATTGGCTTTGATGCACTTAACTATATCGTGAATCATCCAGATTTTATGCATGTTCCAAAGATACTAGAAACTCCCTATGTTACTAAATCTCCTGATTCAAAAGAGAGATTGTATCCTCCTTATAAAGAGGAAATAGAAATGTTTAGATCACAGAAATTCGATCCTGAAATTCTAGAAAAAATTAGAAAAAAAGACGCTATTGGTTAATAGCGTCTTTTATATATTCTAATCTTTCTGTAAGGTCATCTATTGTACTCTCTGGAATTGTTTTTTTACTATTTACTGAAATCCCGAGAAGATAGTCTGCACTTACATCGCAAAATTCACAAAACATCTTGAGTTGTTTATGGCTCATGTTTTGATGATTGTTTTCAATTTTTGAATAGTTTGGTCTCTGAAGTCCAAGGACTGCAGCTACTTGTTTTTGTGGAAATCCTCTTAAGTCTCTAATCTCTTTTAATCTCTCACCTAATGTTTTCATATTCACCACCTATTATATTGTAGCAAATAAGCACAATTAAAAGGTAATATGTATGATAATTAGAACAAATGCACTATTTAGTAATAATAAAAGAACCATGTTGTTTTTGACTTTGAACAATATATTGATTATATTAGATATAGGTGATATTTTATGAAAGAAAAAGTATCGAGTATATTAAGTAAGCATGTAGATTTGTTTGGATATGTAAGTATATCTGAATACTTAGATAAAAGATCCTTTTATGGAAAAGAGGATTCTTTTGATCGTATACCTGATTTTGATAAATATAAAACAATAATAGTATTGGGGTTAAGCTACCCGAGTAAAGAAGTAGAGTATAAGGGAAAAGGTTTTGGGATGTTATCAAGATATGCTTATAATACTGATTACCATGTAGTGCTTAAAAATGTATTCAGTTCTATTAAAAAGGAATTAGACTTACTGAATATTAATAGTCACTTCAGTGTAGATGTCTCTGATTTACTTGAAAAACAAGCAGCTGTGCTAGCTGGGTTTGGTTATTTAGGAAAAAATCAATTACTTATCAACGAAAAATATGGAACTTATCTTAATTTAGCTACTATCCTAGTCGATATAGAAATAAAAAAAGATGAAGTTTCAGTTCAAGATGATTGTAATGGCTGTACAATATGTATTGATGCATGCCCAAGTTCTGCGCTTGATAATGGATTTAATAGAGAACTTTGTATTTCTAATATCTCTCAAGAAAAGGTGTTTTTGAATGACAAAGAAATAACATATTTTGATAAAGTAATTTATGGTTGTGATATTTGTCAAAAAGTTTGTCCAAAAAATAAAGGAATTGATTTTCATCTACAGAGTGAATATGAACCTAGTGGAATTGAAAATATAGACCTAGTAAAACTATTAAATATGTCAAATAGAGAGTTTAAAGATATTTATGGTAACAATGCATCTAGTTGGACTGGTCCTCTTGTTTTAAAAAGAAATGCCGTTTGTGCAATTGGAAATCAAGGAATAAAAAGCGCTAAAGAAGACATCAAAAAAAGTATTGATAAATATAAAGATGTTTCATGGTATAATGAAACAGCTAAAAAAGTATTGCTAATGTTAGAAAGTGAGTGATTACTGTGAATAATATCGTATTGTATCATCCGGAAATTCCTCAAAATACAGGGAATATCATGAGAACTTGTGCTGCGACCAATATGAAACTACATCTAATAGAACCATTAGGGTTTTCTTTGGATACAAAGAACGTTAGAAGAAGTGCGGCTAATTACCTGAAACATGTTGAATATGCAGTGTACAGAGACTATGAGCACTTTTTAAGCGAAAATGAAGGAGACTTCTACTTCGTTACAAGATATGGTCAAAAAAGTCCTGATAAAATGGATTTTAGTATATGTGATAAAGACATATATCTAATTTTTGGTAGTGAAAGTAGTGGAATACCTAAAGAGATATTAAAAAATCACTTAGATAAATGTTTAAGACTTCCAATGACTGAAAAAGTAAGAAGTTTAAATCTAAGTAATACAGTAGCTATTTTAGCCTATGAAGCACTGAGACAACAAGGCTATAAAGGATTATTTGATTGTGAACCAGAAAGCTTAAAAGGAAAAGACTGGTTATTGAAATAAGGCTTTCAATAAGGGCTAGATATTGATATAATAGATGCTGAGAGGAGTGAGGAAATGATTCCTAAGATTGATCAAGATATTCAAATTCAAAGTTATAAACATAATGAGAATTTGCATAGAATATGGGAAAAAGCAACAGTTCTTCATTCTGATAATGAAGTCACTATTGTTGCTAACAAGAGAACAAAGGTTATTGAAGCGAATGGTCGATTTTGGCATACAAGAGAACCATCTGTGACTTGGTTTTATAAAAGTAAATGGTATAACATAATTGGCATTATAAAAAGAGATGGGATAGCATATTACTGTAATATTGCATCTCCATATCTTATTGATGAAGAAGCTTTAAAATATATTGATTATGATTTAGATGTAAAAGTATTATGTGATTTATCATATACGATATTAGATCGAAATGAATATAACAAACATCAAGAAAAAATGGGATATAGTGATGACTTAAAAATCATTTTAGAAAAGGAATTGCTTGATTTAGTTAACATGGTTAAAAATGAAGAAGGTCCGTTTGAGAAAAATACAGTTATGGATTGGTATTCAAAATACATAGATGGAGGGACACAATGAAAAAGGATTATATCTTAAGTACTTATTATAAAACAAGTGTATTATTAGCAATGGGAGCATTTTTAAGCTTATTTTTATACTTAGAAAAATTTCCTGAATCAATGTTTGGTGACATTATAAAATCTTTATTTTCACTAGACTTTAATATTGGTTATCAAGTTTCTGATATAGTGATTAATTCAGCTCTTATAGTCTTTATTTGTATTTTCTTAGTGAATATAGGGGTATTAATTTATAGTTTAACTGGAGAAAAAGTAAAAGGTCTACTAGCTGAAGCGGTATTTTATAATACTATTATCACCTTATTGATTGTTATATCTCATATAGCATATAATATTCAAATACCAATTAATGTTAATGGTGAAATTATTCATAGTATTTTCCACAGTACTTTCTTTGTTTTATCAGATGTAAAGGTTATTGCATTCAACTTAAGTTATCTTCTTATTACTATCTATTTATTCTATAATGTTTACGTAATTTATAAACTAATCCCTAAAAAGATAAAAAATGAAGAAATAGAAAAAGAAATAGAATAGTAACAGTTAATTATATAAAAGAATAGGTCATTTTTAAAAAAGACTTATTCTTTTTTTTAGAATATTTCACAGTTAATAAGATATATGATAAAATAAATACGAGGTGATTACTATGCATAAGAAAAGATTTTGGATATTAATAGGAATTGGGGTTAGTCTACTTTTCCTTTTCATTTTATTAAGCAACATTATCAATGTAGGAGAAAGACTAAGAAATATTCATGAATATGTTGAATATGGTTTCTATTTTCTAGCTGGTATTTTGGTATATGTATTAGTAATTAATCCTGTACGTGTTATAGCACTTGCACCTACTTTTAGTATTGATGCATTGCTAGATGATGATAAAAAAAGATTTAAGATTTATAAGAATGCTACGAAAGTATTGCTTAGTAATGATCATATTACAGATGAAGACAAAGCAAATCTTACCGAAGCAATGAACAACAAAACTGATCTTAAGGATGCTTTAACTGTAGTATTTGATACTACAATAAAAGAAGAAATTAATAAGTTAATAATCAAGAACTCAAAAGTTGTTTTAGTATCAACAGCTTTATCTCAAAATGGTAATTTAGATATGTTAAGTGTTGTTGCAATCAATTTGAAGATGATTAGGGAGATTGTTCAAATATGTGGATTTAGACCTACATATCCAAATCTAGCAAAGCTTAGTTTGAATGTTATGGCTACTAGTCTTATTGCCGAAGGGATTGAAGATATTGAGATAAGTGAGCTTCTACCTAATAAAATAAGTGAAACATTAACGGATTTACCATTCATAAAAACAATATCTTCATCAATTCTTGGTGGTATAGCAAATGGTATGCTTACATGTAGAGTTGGTGTAGTGACAAGAAAATATCTATTTAATGATAATAAATTATTATCAAAAAGAGAGATAAGAAAAATGTCGTATGTAGAATCAATTAAGATGATGCCAATCATTGTAAAAGATGGATTAGTTGCTTTCCCAAAAGGGATATCAAGTATCTTTAGTAAACCTTTTAGAAAAAAAGCGAAAAAGTCTGAAGTGGACGAAACTTAAAAAAAATTGTTAAAACAGTTCTAATTAATAGTTGTATTGAATATAAACAAAAAGGTCTACTAAATGTAGACCTTATTGTTTTGAATAAATTATTAATGGTACCATCATTTCATCACTGCTCATTCCAGCGTGATGGGCTTTATACCCCTTTTCTGAATTCAATGAAAACATAAATTTATCAATTGCTAAACAAATATAATCTCCTAAAAAAGAATCAACTAATTTATGGGGGACACCATCTCCAAAATACTTTAAATCGAGGATTTCTTGTTTCGTATATAGCTTATAATATTTACTATAATCCTTGTTGAATAGATCTTTGAAAGTTTCTAGAAAACCATCTTTAACGAAAAAATTAATTGCTCTAGGTTCAATTGAAGGTAATCTTTTTAACATTGAGTAAAGTTTTTTATTTTCAAGCAAGTTAATTTCTTCAACATCAGTTAGACCGTGATCTGCTATACAAATTACAATAGTATCATCAGTAATGTTTTCGATTAGCTCGGTAAAATCAGTATTAAGATTATTGATAACTTCTTTTGTTTCTTTACTGTAAATTCCAGTTTTATGTTCTATTAAATCAGGTTCTACCCAATATAAATAATTAAAACTTTTATCAGTATTATGAGTTTTTAGTAATACTCTCTCAATTTCCTCTTTAAAGCTTTCTGATCCATTTTTAACAAATGAAGGGAAAAATTCAGTTGTGATAACATCTGGATTTTTTTTATGAATCATATCGCCTAGTCTTTCAAAAGATAGGTATTTACTTCTTAAGTCTTCTGAGATAACTCTATTAGGATCGTAATAATCTTTATTTTGAAATACAACTAAATTAACATCTTCCTTTTCGAAGTATTGAATCCAACCAAGGTGTCCGTTTACAATTGGAGGTACTGCTGAAAGAACTGCATCTGTTGCTGCAACAGTGGTAGGGGGGAAGACACTAGTAATCTCTTTTTTCATGTATTTACTTAATGCATCTTTTTTTGTTAACAAATTATTAACAAGATTTGCTCCCATTCCATCAAGAAGGATATAGATGACATGATTGAACCCTTTATTAAGTTCGTCATCTAAGGTCTTAATAGAAGAATATTTATTCTTAACTCCGTAATATTTTAAAATTGAATTAGATACATTCATTATTGATTCGTCGTAATTAGGATATACTATTTTCATGTTTTAACCTCCATTTTAACACTAAATTATATCATATTTCACTTATATTTGATAGAAAAAAACGAAGATGTTAATCCTCGTTAGATTATATATTTTAGTAAAAGTTTTATTGTACTTTCAATTCCTTGTACATGTGTTCTTTCCATACCATGAGAAGCGTGAACACCAGGGCCAAGAAGAGCTCCTTTAAAATCATTTCCACCGCGAATTGCAGCTGATACATCACTACCATAATAAGGGTAGATATCAATAGCGTGGCTAATTTTATTGTCTTTAGCAATTTTGACTAATCTATTTGTAAGTTCATAATCATAAGGACCAGTTGAATCTTTTGGACAAATTGAAACATCAAATTCAGTACAAGTTAGGTCATCACCAATACATCCCATATCAACAGCAATCATTTCATCAAGTTCAGGAATGAAAGATGCTCCATGTCCTACTTCTTCATATGTAGAAATAATAAATTTAATTGTGTATTTAGGAGTTATCTTGTTTTCAATTAGATATTTAATTAAACCAAAGATACTAGCAACATTGATCTTGTCATCTAAGAATCTTGATTTTACAAAACCACTTTTAGTTATAACAGTTTTAGGATCAACGATGATGAAGTTTCCAACTTCAATTCCTAAATCAAGTACATCCTTTTTTGTTTTAACTACTTCATCTATTCTAACATACATGTTTTCTGGGTCTCTTTTTTTTGTTTTAGCATCTTTGAAGACGTGTATTGCTGGACTAGTTGATAAAAATGTTCCAGTATATGTCTTGTTGTCTCTTGTAACGATAGAACAATACTCCCCATCTAATGTAGGCCATATTGGGCCACCAATAGTGGTAAATTTAATTTCTCCAGTAGCACTAATGCTTCTTACCATTGCTCCTAAAGTATCAACGTGGACACTTAAACCAACAGTGTAATCAGTAGTCCCTGGGAAAGTAATGATCGTATTTCCTTTTTTAGTTTTTTCATGATGAAGCTTGTAAACATCAGCCTCTTTTGCAATTCTTTTGGATATTTCTTTAGTAAATCCACTGGGGCTAGGAATAAGTAAAATTTCCTTTGCTAATGTCAAAATATAATCTCTATCTAACTTCATAAAAATCACCTCAATATATTATAACAAATATATCGAATAAAGTGAATATATGATATAATAATTTTGAGGTGATGATTATGAAAATTGTTTTCGGTGGAGCATTTAATCCGGTTACAAACGCACACATCTTAGTTTGTGAATATATTATGACAAAAGTAGATGCCGATGAGTTTATCTTTTTACCTGTAAGTAATGCGTACACTAAAAGTGAACTTGCTAGTAATTACCATCGAGTCAATATGTTGCATCTCGCAATAAATGGGCTTAAAAAAGTAAGAGTTAGTAAATTAGAAATAGAGGATACTGATTACCTTGGTACTTATCAATCTCTAATTAGATTATCTGATAATAATGATTGTGAAATTAGTTTTGTAATAGGCGCAGATAATTTGTACAATATGCATAAATGGATAAATATAGAAGGAATTTTAAGTGAATTTAAAATTATAGTTTTAGGTCGAAATAAAATTGACATTGAAACAGCAATAGATTCAAATCAAATATTGAAAAAACACAAAAACAGTTTTATTGTTTTGAATGATTTTGTAGCTGATATAAGTAGTACAGAGTTTAGAAACACTTTTGATAAAACTCAAGTTGATGAAAAAGTATATGAGTACATAATTGAAAATGGACTATATAGAGGTGATGAAGATGTATAAAAATGGATTTATTAAAGTAGCAAGTGTGACCCCTAAATTAAAAGTTGGAAATCCAAGCTATAATATTTCTGAAATGCTTGAAATATTAAAAAATGTTGATTCAAGTATCACAGTTTTTCCTGAATTAAGTGTTACAGCTTATACTTGTAATGATCTCTTTTTTCAAGAAAGTTTATTAAGTGATACAAAAGAAAATATTAAATACTTTTTAGCTAATAATATATATGAAGGTATTGTTGTAATAGGTGCACCCTTAGAAATTGATGGGGTATTATATAATACTGCCTTTGTTATCAAAGAAAATAAAATATTGGGTATTATTCCTAAGTTTTATCTTCCTAACACTGGAGAGTTTTATGAAAAAAGATGGTTTCAAAGTGGATTTGAAATCGTTAAACAAAAAAGCACAATTGAATATTTAGGTAATGTTATACCATTTGGTAACATTATCTTTAAGAATAAAGATGATGAGTTTAGCTTTGGAATAGAAATATGTGAAGACATGTGGGCTCCAATTAGCCCAGGGAATATCCTCGCAATAAATGGAGCTAAAATGATTCTTAATCTTAGTGCTTCAAATGATGTTCTTGGAAAGAGAGACGTTAGGAAAAGAACAATTATTGAGCATTCAAGAAGAAACGAAGGAGCATACATTTATAGTAGTGCTGGAGTTAATGAATCAACTAGTGAAACTGTCTTTAGTGGACATAATGTAATTGCTCAAAATGGAGTCCTAGTAATTGAGACAGAAAACTTTAATCAAGAGTCAGAAGTAATGTATGGAGATATTGATTTACATAAAATAGATTTTAAGAGAAGAACTAATACATCGTATCGTGATTCTTTAAATAGATATTCTTTTGATTTCCAGGTTGTTGAAATAAACTTAGATGAGACCAAGGAGTACAATTTCTCAAAAAAGTTTGATAGCACGCCATTTGTTCCCAAAGTTAATGTATTGGAAGATTTTGAAAAAATCGCTGCTTTGCAGGAAAATGCATTAATAAAAAGAATTAAACATGTGCGTGCTGATAGTCTTATCGTTGGAGTAAGTGGTGGACTCGATTCCACTTTAGCCTTGTTAATAGCTATAAGATGTTATGATAACTTACATCTTGATCGTAAAAAAATCATAGCTGTAACTATGCCTGGACCTCATACGTCGAAAGTAACAAAGAAAAACGCACTTGGGTTAATGAACTCTCTAGGAGTTACAGTTTTAGATATTGATATTAATAAACATGTTAAAGATCATTTTGATTTAATTGGACATGATGGAGTTACTCAAGATATAGCATATGAAAATACACAAGCAAGAATTAGAACTGCAATCTTAATGAATATAGCAAACAAAGAAAATGGGATTGTACTTGGAACTGGTGATTTAAGTGAGTTAGCACTTGGTTGGTGTACATATAATGGTGACCAAATGAGTATGTATGGAATCAATGCTGGAATTCCAAAAACATTAGTTAAATTTATGATTAGCAATTATGCTAAACATAAATTTGGGAACGGTGTTGAGGGAACTTTGATGAGTATCATTGATACTCCAATTACTCCTGAATTAACTTCGAATCAAATAACTGAAGAGAAAATCGGGAAGTATATGGTCAATGATTTTATAATACATCGTGTTCTAAGATTCGGAGATAATAATGAACGAATAAACTGGCTTCTAAAAATCGTTTTTGATCTTAGTGAATCAGAAAGTTCTGAATATACTAAAAACTTTTTCAGAAGATTTTATTCTCAACAATTTAAAAGACAAGCATTACCTGATTCTCCAAAAATTTTGGATATCAGTATTTCACCAAGAGGCGATTTAAGATTACCTAGTGATATAGATTTTGGAAAATAAGATATTAAATGTATATAACAATAAATACATAGAATAGGAGGTGCTTATGCCAAAGACAGTAGTTGTAGGACTCAGTGGAGGAGTTGACAGTAGCGTTGCTGCTGTATTGCTTAAAGAACAAGGATATAATGTCATTGGTCTTTTCATGAGAAATTGGGATAGCACCACTAATAATGATGTGCTTGGAAATCCTGAAATTGATGATGAGATGTGTTCTCAAGAAGTTGATTTCCAGGATGCGGAAAAAGTTGCAAACAAGATTGGGATACCTTTACACAGAGTTGACTTTATAGAGGAATACTGGGAAAATGTCTTTACGTATTTTCTTGATGAGTACAAAAAAGGAAGAACACCAAACCCTGATATTTTGTGCAATAAATATATAAAATTTGATGCATTCTTAGAATATGCAAAGAAATTTAATGCAGATTATATTGCAATGGGACACTATGCTAAAACATCAATTATTGATGGAAAACCAACCCTCTTTAGAGGAATAGACGATAATAAAGACCAAACATATTTTTTAAGTCAATTAAGTGAATTTCAACTCTCAAAAACTTTATTTCCAGTTGGTCACTTAACAAAAAAAGAAGTTAGAGATTTGGCTTATAAATATGATTTATCTACAAAAGATAAAAAAGATTCAACAGGAATTTGTTTTATTGGAGAACGTGATTTTGATAAATTTCTAAGTAATTATTTGCCTAGTAAAAAAGGCAATATGGTAACTGAAGATGGAAAAGTTATTAGTACTCATAATGGATTAATGTATTATACAATAGGACAAAGAAAAGGACTTGGAATTGGTGGAAGTAATGATTATTCTGGAGATCCTTGGTTTGTGATTGGAAAAGACCTATCAAAGAACGATTTGATAATTGGTCAAGGGTTTCATCACCCGACATTATACAGTGATTCATGTTTAGTTGAAGATGTAAATTTAATTAATCATGATGTATTTGATAATGAATTTGTTTTTACAGCAAAATTCAGATATAGACAGCCTGATACAAAGGTAACAGTCAAGCATGTTGGAGATAATTTATTAATAACATTTTTAGAAGATGTTAGAGCGGTTACTCCTGGTCAAGCTGCAGTAATATATCAAGGAGAAAGATGCCTTGGTGGAGGATTCATTAAAGAAGTATATAAGAATAAAAAAATTAGAAAGTACTAGGAGGATTAATTATGCAAGCAAAATTAACATTGAAAAAGAATAGTAAAGAAGTAATTATTGATTTATTTGATCATGATGCACCATTAACAGTAAAAAACTTTGTTTCTTTAATTAACACAGGTTTTTATAATGGACTTACTTTCCATAGAGTGATTCAAGGATTTGTAGCTCAAGGAGGTTGTCCACAAGGAACTGGTACAGGTGGACCTGGTTATAAGATTTTATGTGAAACAGACAATAATCCTAATAAACATGAAGTTGGAAGTTTATCAATGGCACATGCAGGAAAGAATACAGGAGGATCACAATTCTTTATTTGCTTTGCAGCACTTCCACATTTAGATGGAGTTCATACAGTTTTTGGAAAAGTTGTAAGTGGTATGGAAGATGTTTTTGAAATTAAACAAGGAGATGTTATCAAGGAAATAGTTGTGCTATAAAGGAGGAGACTTATGAAGAAGATAGGGCTTACTTTCGCAGGCGGTGGAGCACGGGGTGCTTACCAAATAGGTGCTTGGAAAGCACTTAGAGAACTAGGAATTGATAAATTGATTAGTGCATATTCTGGAGCAAGTGTAGGCAGTCTAAATGCAGTATTATTTGCTATGGGAGATTATGAACTTGCAAAGAATGTTTGGCTAGGCTTAGAAAAAAACAGTGTATTCCAGGTAGAAAAGAAAATATATAGAAGAGTTTTCAAGGAAAAATTAAAATTCTTGAACCGTGGAGTCTATAACACTAAGCTGCTTGAAAAATTGATGGATGAAACTATTGATTATGGAAAAATCAGAGATAAAGAAATCTTCATAACAACTACTTATTTAGGTGGACCTGAATCAACATTTTTTGATTTATTAAGAACTAACTACAAACACTATTTTAAATCAGATAAACAAATAAGTTATCACCATTTAAATCAATTATCAGATGAAAATGTTAGAAGAACGATGCTTGCATCATGTGCAATTCCTATTGCATTTAAACCAGTTACAATAGGAAATGATACATATTATGATGGTGGATTATTAGACAATACTCCATATCAACCCTTAATTGATTTTGGTTGTGATGTAATTATTGTAATTGATTTGTTCAAAGTAAAATTCCTAAGAAAAAAAGAAGATAGAGGAACAAAAATAATTACAATTCATCCAAGAAAAAGTTTAAGAGGAGTTCTTGATTTTAATAATAAATATATCCTAAGAAGATTTCAGTTAGGTTATGAGGATACTATGGAAAAGATGAAAGAACACTTAAAAGACCTAGGATTATAAAGAAAAATAACACCTTAGCTACTAATATAGTAGTGGAGGTGTTTTTTATGAAAAAAATAATTATGATTGCCCTATTAACATTTATCTCGTGTTTTTATTATCAAAGTATAAAAGCAAATGATTATTTGACTTATCAAGAAATAGTATTTGAAATTGATGGTGGAGAATTGCTTGAAGACTTTAGTAGTACCGACTATGAGAAGTATTATGGGAGGCTCAAAAAAAGAAGATTTTGGGGATGGATTACTTTAGTCTCATATAACGGTGAAGAAGTTAAATTCACAAAAGAAACACTATATATAATCGAAAATCAGGGAGATACTGCAATAACTCAAACATTTAGCGTGAAAACAAAAGAGCAAGTTAAAAAACAGTATAGTGTAACAGGATCTCTTGGAATGAACATAAGTGGAAAAGAATATGGCTTTAAACTTGGACTAGAAGAGGAATTGAAATATTCTATTACTGCAACAAAAACCACTTCAGTTGAAGAAGAATTTGAGATAAAAGTATATGTAGATCCAATGACTAAACTAATAGTGCAAATTCAGGGAGAAGGAAAAGTGAGTAGTGGAGTCGCAAAATACTATCGTTTTTGGAAGAATGTAAAAAAAGGTGGATGGGAAATTTTTGTAGTTACAACAGAGTACTATAGCCTGCAAAAGATTAGAATAGATGAAACTTAAGATTATTGGTATAGTCATAGTGGTTCTAACAAGCATCTTATCAGTCTTGCTTTTTATTGAGGATACTCCGTCTACGAAAATCATTATATCTCCTAAAATATATTCGATTGTAAAAAGCAGTGATACTGAAACTTTTGGAATTACTTTTTTAGCAAATGACACTGACAGTTATTACTTCAATAAAGATTTTGTAGCAAACACTTTTTTAACCTCGGATAAAGAAGAGATAATTCCCTTGAATATAATTGAAATAGATAAGTCTTTTGAGTATTACAAAGTTGATAATCAAAAATACTATTATGTCACTATAAAACTATCAATTGGCTTTAATAGTGACGATTATCTCATAAGTTTAGAAGAAGCTTATCTTAATATAACCTATAGTAATTCAAAAGTAATTAAACTGCACATTGGCGAGTTTAATTACTTATTTAGTGAAGAAATCAATTATGATTTTAGTTTGAATGATCTATTCTCAACACATAAAACAATTGAAGGGATAGATACTGCTAGTGGACTGTTTTTAAATCTTGGGAACCTTAGCGATTACAACATAGTAATCACTAAAATTACCATTGGTTCAAAAGACGTTCTAGCTAATAATTTCTACTTAACTGAGTTATTTGAAGACATTAGTCTTGGAGATTATCCCCAAGATATATTGAAATTGGATGATTATAATTTCTTTGTATATGGAGACTATAATTCAAATAGTATACTTCTAAGAAAAAACAATGAGATAAACCTCTATATTCCATTTAGTTATATAGGAAGTATTTCCTTCTTACATCGATTTTATATTCAAGTTGAATACATTGTTAATGGCGAAGAAAAAGTGTTTCTAATAGATGATTTCCCCTTTATAAATACAAGTTGTTATAAGGAGGAATTAGAAGAAGGATTTGCTTATTATGAATATGAAGATTAAGATAACAGACTTTTTAAAACAATATAAAAATCATACTGTAAAAATCGATGATATTGTTATAAATGGAAGAGTAAGCTTAATAGTAGGACAAAATGGGAGTGGTAAATCAACTTTGTTAAAGGCTATAGGGGGAATAATTAAATATAGTGGAAATATTGAATGTGATCATAGAGTTTGTTATATGGATGAATTTTTTAGTTTTCCAAGTGATATAGAATTATTCACTTTTTTAAAGTTATTAAATAGTACAAGTGTATCCCCTAAAAAAGAGGAATATATATTACAGTTATTAGATTATTTTAATCTAACAGATAAACAAGCTGAGGATTTAAAAAGTCTTTCAAAGGGAATGAAAGCAAAGGTAAATATAATCCAATGTTTGCTAGAGGGAACTGATATATATTTACTTGATGAACCACTTAGTGGCCTTGATAAAGAAGGGATAGAATTATTTAAAAATTACATCACAAAATCAAAAAATAATTTTGTTATTAGCACACATTTGGATGATGAATTAAGAGGCTTGAGTGATGAAGTGATCTATTTATGAGAAGTTTAATCTCACTGCATTTTCATTATTTATTTTCATGGAAAGTTTTTTATATTACATCGCTAATCTTATTGTTGGCCACTATTTGTTTTCTTTATTTTTCTAATTTTTACCTAGATTATGATTTATTATTGTTTAGCAGCGAGTATTATTTAGATGAATACTATTTTGAAAGTATCAGTTTAATTAAAATAATTGTCGTTTTGTTTAATATGTTTATAGTTATTAATTCATTCATATTAAATAAATATGATTTGTTACTTATCAGTAGAAGGAGTAAAAAAGAGGTTATAGTTAGTAAAACCTTATCTTTATTGATTATAAATAATGGATTTTCAATTATTTTGTATTTATTATTTTTAGTTACAGGGATGTTTCTAACTCCCTACATGAATATAAATAAACTAGATCTAAACCTACTTGGAGACATTATGATATTTGGATCTATTTATCAAATGTTATATATCCTTGTTTACGTTTCCAATAAGACAATATACGCTCTTATATTAGTCATTGTTGGATACTTTATTAGTGATATTGTGACTGAAAGTTTTATATTAAAAGAAAATGTCACTTCTTTTTCAAAATTTTTTAATATAATTTTCGTTAATGTTAATTATTATACCAATGAAGGGTATGGTCTGTTGTTTGGAAAAACGGTGGGGATTACAGTTTTTATGATACTATTTTTTTGTATAGTACTTATCTATTATAATAGTGATATTACAAACTAATTATTGTTTAAAAAAAGATAATATGGTATATTTTATATGCTAGGGGTGATTAAAAATGTGTGGTATTGTTGGTTATATTGGAAGCGAAGATGCACGTGAAATTATTATTGGTGGACTTAAGCGCCTTGAGTACCGAGGATATGATTCTGCAGGTATAGCATTACTCAATAGTGAAGATGAAAGTTTTCATATATACAAAGACAAGGGGAGAGTATCTCGCCTTGAAGAAATTACGGACTTTAGTTATAAGACTGGTTTAGGAATAGGACATACAAGATGGGCAACGCACGGTGTGCCTAATCAAATTAATTCTCATCCTCATAAGTCAGAAAAAAGTCGTTTTTTTATTGTACATAATGGAGTAATAGATAATTATAAAGAATTAAAGAGTGAAATCTTAAATGGAAATAAGTTTGTAAGTGATACTGATACTGAAGTTATCGCCCATATCATTGAAAAATTCAGTGAAGAAATGAGTGTTAATGAGGCTATTAGAAAAACCATGAGTTTACTTGAAGGTTCTTATGCTTTGGCAATTATTGATACTTTCAATCAAGATAAACTGTATGCATGTAAAAATAAGAGCCCATTATTACTAGGACTTAGTGAAAAAGGAATTATTATAGCAAGTGATATTATGGCTCTCGTTGGTTATAGTGCTAAATATGTGCCTTTAAAAGATAAGACATTTGTAGAGATAATCAAAAATGATTATCAAATATTTGATATAATTGGAAAAGAAGTAGAACATGAAGTTAAAATAATAGATGTTGACTATTTTAACATTGAAAAAGGAGAGTATTCTCACTTCATGTTAAAAGAAATAAATGAACAACCTAGTGTTATTAGAACTATTATTAGTAAATATTTTGATGGTGATGAAGTAACATTAAATGGAGAAGTTGCAGATGCAATAAAGAATAGTGATCGATTATATATTATTGCAGCAGGTACTTCATTGAATGCAGGGTTCATTGGTAAAGAGCTTTTTGAAAAGATGGCAAAGATACCTGTTGAGGTTCACATTGCTAGTGAGTTTGCGTATAACATGCCGTTACTTTCTAAGAAACCATTATTTATCTTCATTTCACAAAGTGGAGAAACAGCTGATTTAAGAGCTGTACTTGTTAATATTAAGGCGAGTGGATATAGAAGTTTAACAATTACAAATGTTAGAACTTCAACCTTAGCAAGAGAAGCAGATTACTTTGTTGAAATTCATGCTGGACCTGAAATTGCAGTAGCTAGTACAAAAGCATACACAGCTCAAATTGTTGTTTTAGCAATTTTAGCATATGGTCAAAGTGATAAGCATATCAACCTAAGAAAAGAACTTAGCAAGGTTGCAATAAGCATTGAAAATGTCATTGATAAAAAAGACTATATTCAAGCTTTAGTAAAAGAATATCTAACCAAAAGAAATTGTTTCTATATTGGGCGTGGAATTGATTATTATGCTTGTTTAGAATCAAGTTTAAAGTTAAAAGAAATTAGCTATATTCAAACTGAAGGATTTGCTGCTGGAGAATTAAAACATGGAACCATAGCATTAATAGAAGAAGATACTCCTGTCATAGCAATTATTTCACAAAGATCTATCAATAAGAATACAAGAAGTAACTTAAACGAAGTTAAGAGCAGAGGAGCAAAGACTTTAGTAATTAGTACAAACTCTGTTCATGAAGCAGGTGACCAAATAGTCGTTGATGATGTATATGAGTTATTTAGTCCCTTACTAACAATTATTCCTGCTCAATTCATTGCATATTATGCAGCTTTACAACGTAACTATGATATTGATAAACCAAGGAATCTTGCAAAGAGTGTAACTGTAGAATAAATTTAAAAGTTAGGTTTATAGCCTAACTTTTTATTTTAACTTTTAAGAAAAATATTATTATGATATAATTATATGTTACTAAAGGAGGAAGATACTATGGCGAATTATTTTGGTACTGATGGCATCAGAGGTAGATATGGTGTTGAATTAAATAATAGTATCGCTTTTAAAGTGGGACAGAGTTTAAAGTCTGTATTAAAGACGACTAGACTTGTCATAGGAATGGACACAAGAGAATCAAGTAGTGAGTTAATGTATAGCGTAGTTAGTGGAGCGCAAAGCATAGGAATAGACGTTATGATAGCGGGTGTTGTTTCAACACCGTTAATTAGTCACTATTCAAAACAAAAGAATATTACTGGAGTTATGATTACAGCATCTCATAACCCTTATACTGATAATGGAATAAAAGTCTTTAATAAAGGAAACAAGCTATTACTACAAGAAGAAATATTGATAGAGAAATTTATTGATGAAAAAGTTGAGTTCAAAGTTGAGAGAATCGGTGAAACATATTCAGGTGAAGACGTAATTGATTTATATGCGGATTTAATTGAAAGTATGGATTTAGAAACAACAGAATTTAAAATTGGATTCGATAGTGCAAATGGTGCAAACTATTTAATTAGTTTAGGAGTACTTAGAGAACTTTGTGAGTCATATGTTCAAATAGGTAACATACCCAATGGCAAAAACATCAACGAAGGTGTAGGAAGTATGCATCTTGAAAGTATTATTAAGTTGGTTAAAGATGAAAAACTTGATATAGGCTTTAGTTTTGATGGAGATGGAGATAGAATACTTGTTGTTGATAATGAACTGAATATTATTGATGGTGATTTACTTATTTACATTATAGCAGTTTATATGAAAAATAATAATATCCTGAATAAAGATACTGTTGTTCTTACAAGTATGAGTAATTTAGGAATTATTAAAGCATTTGAAAGACAAGGGATAAAAGTAGTCTTAACTGATGTTGGAGATAAGTATGTATTAGAAGAACTGAATAATAATGATTACTCTATTGGTGGAGAAAATAGTGGCCATGTTATTTTAAGAGATTTCATTAATACTGGTGATGGAGTACTAGTTGCTGTTTACTTATTAAAGATACTATTTGAGACTAAAAAGAGCTTAAAAGAGCTAACAAGTGACATTTCAATGTGGCCACAAAAAATGGTCAATATTAGAACATATAATAAAGAAGTATTAAATGATGAAAGAGTTGTGAAAGTAATAAATGAAGTAAAAGAAATATTAAATACAAATGGTAAAGTGTTAGTTAGAGCTAGTGGTACTGAACCGGTAGTAAGAGTAACTCTAAGTTGTGAAAAAATGACTGATTTAGATAAATACATGGAACAAATTGTTTCGGTTATTAATCTTGTAAAGGAGGAAGTTTAGATGAAAAATTATGCTATTGTTTTAGCTGCTGGTAAGGGAACTAGAATGAAGACTGAATTACCAAAATGTGCTTTTCCTATCTTAAAAAAACCAATGATAGAATACATTGTTGAAAACATTGAAACTAGTGTTGTTGATGAAATTATTTGCGTTGTTGGGTATAAGAAAGAGTATTTACAAGATTTACTTAAAGATCGTGTTGAATATGCTTTCCAAGACGAACAACTAGGAACAGGACATGCAGTATGCAAAGCTTCTGACTTACTTAAAGACAAAAAAGGAACAACAGTAATATTACTTGGTGATATGCCTTTAATTAATAGTAAAGTAATTAATAAAGTTATTTCATATCACACGGATAAGATGAATGATTTAACTGTTGTAACAGCTGAATTTGAAAATCCTAAAGGATATGGACGTATTGTTAGAAATGAATACGGAAGTATTGAGAAAATTGTCGAACATAAAGACTGTACAAAAGCTCAAAAAACAATTAAAGAAATAAATACTGGAATTTACATTGTTGATAATAGCTTATTATTTGAAGCGGTAGAAAAAATCAAGATTAACGAACAAAAAGGTGAATATTATCTAACTGATATCGTTGAGATAATGAAAAAAGAAGATTACAAAGTAGATGCTTTTTTACTGTGGGACAGCCCAAAAGTAATGGGAGTTAACGACCTTTACACAATTTCACATGCTGAAAAACATTTAAGAAATGATATAAACAAATCTCATATGTTGAATGGTGTAAGTATAATCAATCCAGAGACTGTGACAATAGGTCACAGTGTCGTTATAGAAGAAGGAGTTATCATTAATCCTAATACATTTATAACGGGTGACAGCGTAATAAAAAAAGGGGCTATAATTGGTCCGAATACTGAAATACATTCTTCTATAATTCATAAGAATGTTTCTGTTAAACATAGTCTAGTTTATGATAGTGAAGTTTTTGATAATACTACAATAGGACCATTTGCTCATTTAAGAGATGGAGCGGTTATTGGTAAAAATAACCGTGTTGGAAACTTTGTTGAAGTTAAAAACTCTAAAACAGGAAATGGAACAAAAGCTGCTCACTTAGCATATATTGGTGACACTATAACTGGATCAAGAGTTAATTTTGGTTGTGGAAGTATAACAGTAAACTATGATGGTATAAATAAAAATAAAACTATCATTGGAGATGATGTCTTTATTGGCTGTAATACAAACCTAATTGCTCCTGTAGAAATAGGAAATAGAGTATTTATCGCAGCTGGTTCTACGGTTACAAAAGATGTACCTGAAGGAGCACTAGCAATCGCTAGAAATAAACAAATTAATAAAGCAGATTATGCTAAGAATTTAATTCGTCCAAAAGATGATACTAAATAGTTGACAATGTGTAATATTGTGGTAAAATGATTAATGCAGTTATAAACACGTGGAAAGAAGAGTACCCACTCTCACCTGATTGATAAATTGATAGGTTGAAGCTACAACTAAAATAAAAATTTTAGTGTGGGTACATTACGTACTCGCACTTTTTTATTTCTTTCCATAAAAAAAAATAAAATGGGAGGTGTTATTATTTCAAACAGATATAGCCAGCAAATGCCTGCGAAACGAAAAGATGAAGGATTAGTTAACGAGGAAATTCGTGCTAGACAAGTTATGGTAATTACAGATACGGGTGAAAAATTAGGTGTAATAGATACAAGAGAAGCGCTTAATTTAGCATGGGACAAAAACTTAGATTTAGTTTTAGTTGCCCCAACAGCAAAACCGCCAGTAGCTAAATTTATCGATTATAACAAATATAGATACGAACAACAACGTAAACTAAGAGAAGCAAAAAAACATCAAAAAGTCGTTTCTTTAAAGGAAATTAGGTTATCTCCAAAAATTGATATCGGTGATTTCAATACAAAATTGAATCACGGTCGTAAGTTTCTTGAAGGTGGAGATAAACTTAAAATATCAATTCGATTTAGAGGTCGTGAAATGGCGTATACTAACAAGGGAAGACAAGTAATGATTGACTATGCAAAACAAGTCGAAGATATTGCTTCAATTGAAAGTAGACCAGTTCAAGATGGACGAAACATGTTCATGACGTTATCACCAAAAAAAGATAAATAATAAGGAGTGAATAAGATGCCTAAAATGAAAACTCATAAAGGTACAGAAAAAAGAATTAAAGTTACAGCAACGGGTAAAGTTAAAGTATCTAGCGCTAATAAAGGTCACTTACTAAGTGCGAAATCAAAATCATCAAGAAGAAGACATAAACTTGGATCTGAAGTATCTCCAAGTGATATGAAAAGAATCAAACAACAAATCGCAAACGTTAAATAATTAGGAGGAAACAAAAATGCCAAGAGTAAAAGGCGGAACAGTCGCTAGAAAAAGACGTAGAAAAATATTAAAATTAGCAAAAGGTTATTACGGATCAAAACATTTACTATATAAAACAGCAAATGAACAGGTAATGAAATCATTATCTTACGCATATAGAGATCGTAAACAAAGAAAAAGAAATTTCAGAAAACTTTGGATTACAAGAATCAATGCAGCTGCAAGATTAAGTGGAATGTCTTATTCAAAACTAATTAATGGATTAAACTTAGCTGGAATTGAAATTAACCGTAAAATGTTAGCGGATATCGCAGTAAATGATGCTGAAGGATTTGCAAAAATCGTTGAAGCAGCTAAAAGAGGAATTAGTGGAGAACCAGCACCTAAAAGAGTTGTTGCTAAAAAAGCACCAGTTGTTAAAAAAGCACCAGTTGTTAAAAAAGCAGCAGCTGTAAAAGCTGCACCTGTTGTT
>CAYVZR010000007.1:22119-33660 GCA_964456195.1 uncultured Candidatus Izemoplasmatales bacterium
GTTGTTAAAAAAGCACCAGTTGCAAAAAAAGTTGCACCAGTTGTTAAAGAAACTCCAGCTGCTGCACCTACTGATTTATCAACTTTAAAAGTTGCTGAATTAAAAGCTTTAGCAAAAGAAAAAGGTATTAAAGGTTATACTACTTTGAAAAAAGCTGAATTAATTGAAGCAATAAAATAAGCAGTTTACTGCTTTTTTTATTGCAAATATATATATGATAATAAAATAAAAATGATTTTGGATGAGTAATATAATGAAAAAAACTTATTTGACTTATTTTCTAAAAGGCCAAAATAGGGCCAATGAGTCAATGATTATATAAGTGGTTTGCATTAACAATGATTTATGTTCCTACCTTTGTAAATGGTGTGCTACAACCAATGTAGTTCTATGTATTATATATATTGATGATATTCTTAATAATTGCGTGCATTTAGGTTATCGAAATTGAAGATAAGTCAATAATGGAGCCAAAAGACAAGAGTTGATACTCTTGTCTTTTTATTGACAAGCTTGATAAACTCAATTATAATTATAGTATCCTAGATGGTTGGAAATCACTCACACGCGACCCCAACATATTTTAATAGGGGCTAAGACTTAATTCGTGTGAACGCCTTATTTTCTTTAAGGACTCCTAAAGATTGAGTAAGAGGCTACCGCTGTGGTAGAACAGAGGTTCTGCATTGGGTGGTTTCCAAAAATCTAGGATTTTTGTTTATTTATTTTTGGAAAGCAAGAAATAATGATAAGATATAGGTGAGGTGATTAATTTGATTGATTTTTTTAATTATAGTAGTCCTTATAGATCAGATTATTATCTTGATACTGGAAACTTTGAGTATCTTCTAACAAACTTTGAATGGTTATTCCCTATATTTTTGTTGTTTGTCTTTGCAGTTTTGATTGTAATGTTCAAACAGGTATTTAGGAGAAACCCTAGTTTAGATAAAAAAGTTAGAATTTACACAGGTGTTATTTTCTTAGCATTGTATCTTAGTCATTACATATTGAGATTTGCATTATATGGATTTGATACCATAGTATTACCTTTTCAACTTTGTAGTATTAGTATGATTTTGGCAATAATCTTACTTTTCACAAAAAACAGAACTATTTTTTCTTTTGTTTTATATGCAGGGATTGCCGGGGGATTAATTAGTTTGTTCTTCCCGATAATTGGATATGATTCAAGCTTTTATAGATATTATCAGTTTATGGGAGCGCATATTCTACTTATTTTAACCCCGATTTACTTTATGGCAGTACACTGTTATGTTCCAAATAAAAAAGAAACAATATATGGTTTCTTAATTTTACAGGGCTTAGCTACATTTATGGTAATCTTCAATGCTATCGTAGGAACTGATTTTATGTTCGTATTTATTAATGCAGATAAAGTTGATAAGTTCCCAGCTTTAAGTAATTTTGGTGGAGTACCATATTATTTAATCTTAGTAGAAATTGTTGGATTATTATATTATTTTATAGCATATAACGTGATTAAATTCTTTTCAAGCAAGATACAAAGCAAAAAAATATAGAAAGTTATGAAGGAGGATTTTATGAAAGCGATTAAACAGTATAGTTGGGTAGTAAAGATTGTAGGAGCAGCATTATTATTAGCGTTAGCACTTTTTTTAGAAATTGGTAATGGAGAAGGAATAGTAATTCCATTTATTGGTGCAGCAATTATTATTTACTCAGTGATTAGACTAGTGCCTTTTGTGAAAACACAAAAAAACGATTTGATTAAGACTATAAATATTATTGAAATTACAGTCGATATCGGAATTGGACTTGTTTTAATTGTCGTTGAGATGTTTACTAAAGCAGATCTTGGTGTCTGGTTTGGATATTTACTTGGATTTTATCTTATGATTAGAGGAACAGTTCATTTCTATGGAGTTTCTTTAGGAGCAGAAAAAAGTGATGTAGTACTATTCATTTTTCATATTTTTGCACTTGTTGTAGGTAGTTACATTTTCTTCTTTAATGGAGGATTTACAGCTGGAATCTTAATTCATATAATCTTAGGATTCTCAGTAGCTGCAGGGGGGTACTTAATTTTTGATGGATATAGAGGTTATAATGTATATCGCCATCAAAAAACTCTTACTATGCCAGATACAGTTAAACCTGAAGCATCAGTTGGTGACAAACCAGCAGTAGTAATCGAAGAAGAGGAACCAGTTCAAGATCAAATAGTTAGTTAATAGAAAAAAAAGATTTAAAAAACCAATCATTTTTGATTGGTTTTTTTTATTATAAGTGATCGTATTGTGGCATTTGTGCTATTCCACCAATTATATTAATAACTAGATAACCGAGTTCGTGTAATGTCTTTGTAACATAATAACTACGCTGTCCTGTATGACATAAAATGTAATATTCTTGATCTTTTTTTAGGATATTACCAGCATTATTTAGTAACATATTCATGGGAATATTCTTTGCTATTGGTATACTTGACTCTTCTAATTCATAGGGTTCTCTTATATCAATAATAACTAATGATTTATCATCGATGATTTTTAGTAAATCTTTTGCGTATATGTGATGTAAATTATCAATATGTTCAAACATCTTAATCACCCAATCTATAATGTTGTATTGTATTCATTATAATATATCTTTTGACAAAAAGCATAAAGAATGTATAATTATTTAGTATACTAATTATAGGAGGCCATAAACGATGGTTAAATCAATATGCTATAAATTAAATAAGAGCAGTATGTTATATAGAAGACTAATGTCTAAACATCTAGAACGTTTAAACATTACATATGCACAATTAATGGTTTTAAGAGTAGTTAATCAAGAACCTGGGATTACTGCGAAAGAAATTTTAATGCAAATGGATACTGATAAAGCAACTTTATCAGGTGTTCTTTCACGTTTAGAAAGAAACAGTTATATAACACGTGTAAAAAATGAAAAAGATAAACGAATTCAAAATATTTTTATTAATAAAGGTAGCGAAAATTTATGTAATGAAGTCTCTATAATCGAAAAATCTTGTATGTCTGACTTAGTTGCTGGGATTACAGTAGGTGAATTAGAACAATTCTTGCATTTATTAGATCGTATTATTGAAAATCAAGTTAAAAAAATAGACGAAGAATTATAATAATTAAATCTCTCAAATAATGTGAATTATAGAGAGATTTTTTAATACATTATCATGTTTTTATGTTATAATTATCTTAATATGAATATTATAAGGAGGAAATTATGAGTTTATTGAAAGAATTATCAATGCTTAATGCAATTCCTGGTAATGAAAAACAAGTTAGAGATTATATGACTAAAAAAATGGAAACACTAGGAAGCGTTAGTTACGATAACTTAGGAAGTATTATTACCAAAAAAATCGGTAATCCTGATGGTCCTAAAATTATGGTTGCTGGGCACATGGATGAAGTAGGTTTCATGGTAACAACTATTACTAAAGAAGGATATGTTAAATTTACTCCCGCAGGTGGTTGGTGGAGCCAAGTAATGCTTGCTCAACAAATGACTATTACAACACAAAAAGGATTAGAAATAAGAGCCGTTATCGGCGCAAAAGCACCACACATTTTAACTCCTGAAGAAAGAAAAAAACCAGTTGAAATGGAAAAAATGTATCTTGATTTAGGTGTGGCAAATAAAGAAGAAGCTGAAAAACTTGGTATTAAACCAGGTGATATGGTTACTCCTTATATTGAAGTTCAAAGATTAAGTAATAGAAAATTTTTACTTGGTAAAGCTTGGGATAATAGAGCTGGTTGTGCTGCAGCTATACAAGTACTTAGTAATATTCAAAATAGAAAACATGAAAATATCTATTTTGGAGTAGGAACAGTTCAAGAAGAAGTAGGATTGCGTGGAGCAAAAACTGCTGCATATACAATAGAACCCGATATCGGTATCGCACTAGATACTACTATAGCTTTTGACTTTCCAGGTGGAAGCAAGAACACTGAACTTGGAAAAGGCGTAGGAATAATGTTTAAAGATAGTTCTATGATTGGACATAAAGGACTTAGAGATTTTGTAGTAGGTGTTTGTGATGAAGAAAAAATACCTTACCAATTAACTTTCTTAGAACGTGGTGGAACTGATGGAGGAGCAATACATATGACAGCTAGTGGAGCTCCGACTATAGCGCTTTGCTTACCAGTAAGATATCTTCATTCGCACACTTCAATTGTTCATGAAGATGATTATGATTCAATGGTTAAACTTGTAACAATATTAATTCAAAAATTAGATAGAGAAACAGTAAATAAAATAACTTATCAATAAAAAAAAGGCCTAATTGGCCTTTTTGTTCTTAGGGAGGAATCGCTAATGAGAGTAATTGCTGGGAAACACAGAAGAAGATTATTAGTAGAAGTAAACAGTAAAACAACAAGAGAAATTAAGGACAGAGTTAAAGAAACGATTTTTAATAGTGTTGGTCCATATTTTCATGATGAAGTAGTTCTTGATTTGTTTGCTGGTAGTGGAGCACTTGGAATAGAAGCTATAAGCAGAGGTGCCAGCAAAGCTGTATTTATTGATAATTTTCACATTGCTATTAAAACAATTAAATTTAATTTGGATACATTAGGAATTGAAGAAGGAATTGTATATAACTCAGGATATTTAGAATATCTATATAAAACAGAAGAAAAATTTGATTTAATCTTTTTAGATCCTCCTTACATAATGGAAGAAATTAATCAGGTTATATCAATTATTAGTGATAGAAAAATTCTTAGTGAAGATGGAATTATTGTTTGTCTTTATGAAAAAAATAATTCTATTGATGAAGAGAATAATGATATAATAGAATATAAGCAAAAAACAATTGGTGTTACAAAAGTTTCATTCATGAAATGGGGAATATAAATGAAAGTTGCAGTTTATCCAGGTAGTTTTGATCCAATCACCTATGGTCACATGGACGTAGCTAAAAGAGCATTAAAAGTATTTGATCGTTTAATTATTCTTATAAGTGTACATCCTACTAAAAAAGCCTTTTTTAACCCAGAAGAAAGAGTTGATATGGTTAAAGAAGTATTAAAAGATTATTTAGATAAAATTGATGTACGTATTTCTTCAGATTTAACAGTGTATGAAGCTAAAAAACTAGGCGCTACTCATATGATTCGTGGACTTAGAGCTGTCACAGACTTCGAATATGAATTTCAATTAACACATGCTAATCGCGTGCTTGATAATGAAATTGATAGTATCTTCTTCATGACGGATAATAAATATATATTTTTAAGTAGTACTACAGTAAAGGAAATAGCGTTATTTAATGGTGACTTGACTAAATTTGCTCCACCATATGTCATAAAAAAGCTAAATGAAAAAGTAAAATAAAAAGATAAACTAATATAGTTCTTCTTTTTATTGAGTATAAGAGTTTTCTTTTATTTATAAAAATGTTAGTATAGGTTAGGTGATAAATATGGACGAAAGAGAAAGAGTATTTGGAGAATTAAGGAAAAACAATATACGTATTACTAAGCAAAGAAGAGCCATTATAGATGTATTAGAAGGTAAACATTTAACCATTCAAGACATCTATGCAGAGCTAAAAAAACGAGGGTATAATAATTTAGGTACTGTTTATAATAATATCGATTTTTTACTGGAACATAAAATTGTGGCACAAATATTTATAAATGGGAAAAAACATTATGATTTAACAATAGATAATAAATCTCATAGTGCTGATTCTCACATTCATGTTACGTGCAAAGTAAACAATAATATTATTGAAATTAACGACAGTAAATTATTTGATCTTATTAAAGGTAATGAAATTTTTAAAGATTTCACAATAAATAAGCTTCAACTAGTTGTTGAAGGAATATGTGATCACTATGATAAAGATACTTGTCGAAAAGATCATGCATGCTTTATTAATAATTTAGGTAAAACCAGATAACTCTGGTTTTTTCTTTTTTGTAAGACTATTTAGAAAAATTACAATTTTGTTTAATTTAATTAAAATATTTTGCTATAATGCTAATAGGAGTGGTACTTATGAATATTACTGATTTAAAAAGAGACGAAAAAGCTGTTATTGTATCACTGAGAAATGTTGATAGAAGATTTATGGAAAGATTAATGGATTTAGGGATTTATGATAGTGCACCTTTGATATTATTAAACGTCTTAGCCTATGATAATCTATACATAATTGAAGTAGATGATGTTGAAATTTGTTTAAGAAAAGAAGACGCCTTAAATATTGAGGTGAGAAAATGATTTATTTACTTGCGGGTAATCCTAATGTAGGAAAAAGCACATTCTTTAATTTCATGACTCAATCTCATGTTCATGTTGGAAACTATAGTGGCGTAACTGTAGAAAAAAGAGTACATCATATTAAAAACTATGAAGGTGCTAATTTGGTTGATTTACCAGGGACATATAATGTTTCTCCATCTAGTGAAGATGAAGGAGTAGTTACATATTCCTTGTTAAATGAATCATACAGTGGAATCATTAATATTATTGATTCAACACATTTAAAAAGAAATCTACATTTAACTGTGCAATTGTTGGAACTTGGTGTTCCCACTTTGCTTGTTTTCAATTTAAAGGATGCATTAAGGGCAAATGGGTATGTAGTTGATGTAGAAAAAATAAAAAATAAACTTAGATGTAATGCCATAAGCCTTAATGCAAGAGAAAGAAAAAAAGAAGATCAAATCTCAATTAGTAATGAACTTAAAAATCTAAGAGTATATAAATCTTTGGAATTAAATTACCACCAACATATTAAATGGGGACTTCAAAGGATTCATGATTTACTTAGATTTGATATAGTCCAAGTTAAAAAGAAATGGCTTGCCCTTCAAATACTTGAAGGTAATGAAGGTATTTTCAAATTCTTAGATGTAACCAAAGTAGAAAAAATAAGAGCAGTGGTTAAAGAAGTTGAAGATAAGATTATAGAAGATGAAGTAGCCCTATCATTAAAAGGTGCTATATTTAATACAAGAAGAGAATTCATCAACAAGATTGTTGATGAAAGTATGATAAAAATAGAAGAAAAAGAACATTCAAAATATTTTAATCAAAGAATAGATAGAGTATTAACTCATCCAGCATGGGGAATTCCTATTTTCTTTGCGATTATGCTAGGAGTTTACCAAATAAGTTTCGGTAAGTTTCTTGGTGTAGGAGCTTTATTTACCGGGTATTTTGAATATATTTGGGATGAGATATTGGTCAATTACCTAGGCCAAGCTTTAGAATTTCTTGGAGTAAGTGGGTTTGCTTATGGATTAGTCATTGACGGAATAATGGCAGGGGTAGGTGGCATATTAGTATTCTTGCCTCAGATTGTTGTTTTATTCTTTATGCTAGCATTGCTTGAAGGAACTGGTTATATGGCACGTGTTGCTATCGTAATGGACCGTTTCTTAAGCAAGTTTGGCTTTAATGGTAAAAGTATTATCCCAATAATTACAGGATTTGGTTGTACTGTTCCTGCGATTATGGCTACAAGGACTATTGTTGATAAAAAGGAAAGAATGATAACTATTCTTACTTTACCTTTTATTTCATGTAGCGCAAGACTACCAATATATGTTATATTTATTAGTTTGTTTTTTGATAAATATCGTGCCTTTGTAATGTTAGGAATTTATATTCTGGGAATAATGGTAACTTTGATTAGTGCAAAACTATTCAGTCTTTCATTCTTTAAAGGCAAAGGAAGTAAATTCTTACTTGAAGTCCCTCCTTACCGAGTTCCCCAACTTAGAACTATAACATATCAAGCTTTAGAAAAAGCAAAGAGATTCATAAAAAAAGCAGGAACATTTATCTTGGTTGGATCTATAATTTTATGGTTAATGAGTAATATTGGACCAGCTGGAATAAACATTGAAACTAAAGATAGTTTCCTAAGTATAATAGCTGGATTTGTTTCACCAATATTTATTCCACTTGGATTTGGGGATTGGCAAGCTACTAGTAGTTTATTTAGTGGATTCTTGGCTAAAGAAATAGTTGTATCAAGTTTGAATATTCTATATATGGGTGATATAGCATCAGGGTTTACTACTTTATCAGCTTTAACTTACGTTGTGTTTGCTAGTTTATATGTACCTTGTATTGCTACAGTTGCAACAATAAGAAGTGAAACAAATAGTACAAAGTGGACTATATTTAGTGTTGTGTATCCATTCGTTGTCGCTTATATTGTAGCCTTGACTGTTAGATTAATCTTTATGATTTTTATATAAAAAAAGAAACCGAGGTTTCTTTTTTTTTTATTTATTATTCTTCATCCATTGAATCTTCTACATCTAACGGATCTTCATCAACTAAAGGTTCTTCTTTTGTAGCTTTTTCTGCTTCTTTAGTTGCTTTTTTAATCATATCTTTGAACATTTCTTTAATCTTATCATGTCCTAAGAATGGAAGTAAGTATTCTTCTTTAAAATCTGGAAGTTTTCCGTTTTTAATTGCTTCTTGAATCTTTTCGATTTTTGATTCGGAAATAAACGGGATTGCTCTTTGTAATTCTCTTGAGTTCCCTTTTTCAATTAGTTTATCTACAATTTCATCTAATGTTTTTTGATCTAGAAACGGGAATAAAACAACCAATTTCACACCTTTAACTTCATCGTTTATTACTTGGTAAGCTAATTCTTTTAAATCTTCTTGTTCCATAAATGGTAACATAGTAATATATTTCATCTCTTTTCCTCCTAATATTCTTTTTTCTCGTCCCAACAGAAAATATAATCGATTCCTATTGTGCCGTATTTATATATGTATAGAAAATTGCTTTTTGCATCGTTAGTAGTTTGTAATTTGTTTCTCATCCTTAATCACTCCTTATACTATAATGGGTGTGAGATACTGGATACTTATAAGATCCATCATTAGATTGTATCATACATAAAATTCTTTCTTCATTGTTTAAAAACTGATAAATATTTGATACGTCATAATCAAATTTATTTGAAAGAATAACACTGAGAAAAATTTTTCTTTCATTATTATTTAAATATGGCCAGATTACTTTAGTATCAATTGTAGAATGGTTCGAAATAATTTTGTTGATTACGAATTTTCTTTCCCCGGGGTTTAATAAGTAAAAAATATTTTCTACATTGGAATTTGGATCTTCACTATTTAAGAATTTACTGAGTACGACTTTTCTACTAAATTGTTTATACATTTGTTGATAGTCGTTTGAAACAAGTTCAGAATTATCTAGTAAATAATCTATAGTGACATCAAACAAGGTTGTTAATTCAAGTAAGATTTCAATGCTTGGCATACTTTTACCATTTTCCCATTTGGATACAGCTTGATGAGTTACATAAAGTGCTTCAGCTAATTCGCTTTGTGTTAGTCCTTTAGCTTTTCTCCTTGAAGAAATTTTTCTTCCAATGGTTTCTAGATTTAACATCTCTAACCTCCTTTGATAATTTAATTCTACCATTGATATAAATATGTTCAAGCAACTTATAGTTGAGTTTTTATAGTTTTTGCTTTAAAATCCCTATAATTAGTTTTTTTTAAATAAAAAAATATGATATAATAATTTAGGCTTATTGGAGTGATACTATGAAAAGAAGAAGATATAATAATTTTTTATACACAATTGGTTATCTGTTAATACTAAGAATTGTCCTAATGATAACGACTAATATTAGTATTTTTAGTTTAGGAATGTTATTTGATCTTGTCTTCATTGTATTTTGGGTTGGATTATTTGGATTCTTACTCAAAAGAAGTAGAAATCAAAAGATATTCTATATTTTTATATTACTCATTGGGACTTTGTTTGTTGTAGCTGATAGTATTTATTTTGATTACTTCGAAACAATTAGTGCTGGAAGTAGTATAGCTGGGTTAAAGTGGTTAACAAATGGAACAACTCTTGAATACAATATTCAAATACCACTAGTCGCATATTTGATTACTCCATTATTAATTGGAGCTATCTATATTATAATAAAGAATAAAAAAAGTGATGTCTTTATATTAAAGGACTTATGCATAGTAGGGTTAGTATTTGGTCTTCAAGCTTTCCTATTCTTAATATGGGGTAATATTGATTATGATACTAGATATGAATATTATAGAAGTGAAACATACTTATTTGAAACAATGTATGATCGTTCTTTGTTTAGTGAAAAATATGGGTATTATAATTACCATACACTTGACTTTACAAGAATAAGTCCTAAACATGATGTAGAAGAAGAATTTAAAGAAGTTAATGACTTCTTTGAAGATAAAGAAGAACATGTTACTAATACATATAGTGATATCTATAAGGGATACAATGTAATAACAATATTAGGTGAAACATTAGAAACAAGATTCATTGATGAAGTATTAACTCCTAATCTTTACCTAATGAAGAGTGAAGGATTATCATTTTCTAATTTTTTTACTCCAGTGTTCCAACAAGGAGCTACTTGTAATAGTGAGTTTATGAGTTTAAGCGCTATGAGCGCTATTACTTCAAATGACTGGAGTAATAATATTTGTGATGCTTATAGTAATAACACATTTAGTTATGCCTTACCTAATCAGCTAGAAAGTATTGGGTATGATACCTATTATTTCCATAGTGGACATGAATGGTTTTATAATAGAGAAGTAATAATCCCTAATTATGGGTTTGAAGTAGTTGCTTTCCAAGAAGATTTAATTGAAGCAGGATATGAAGACTTTAATGAGAAATATGATTCAGATATGATTACATTCTTTGATGAATATGTTGATTACACTAATCCTGTTTATATTAATCTACTTACTTACTCAATGCATGGAGCGTATAACCAAGAAGAATTTTCTAAGTATGATGATAGAGTTAACGCGGCTTACCCTGGTTCTACTTTTGATCTAGAAATCAGGAACTATATGCAAAAACTTGTTGAGTTTGATGTTATGCTAGGGGCTATAATGGAAGAGTTAGAAGCAAATGGTGAATTAGATACTACAATATTCGCTATATACCCAGATCATTTTCCTTATATGATGGATACTAATACATATACTGAATATATTGATGTAGATAAAGATTCAAAGGAGATAAGTAGACAAGAGTTGATAATATACGCAACAGGTATGACAGGAGAAGTAATTGATAATCCTGGTTCTACAATAGATGTAACTCCTACTTTATTAAATATGCTGGATAGTACACTTAATTTTAAATATTTTCTAGGAACAGATTTATTCTCAGGTCTTGATAATTATATCCTCTTTAGTGACCTGACAATAACAGACGGTGAAAACTACTTATATCTGAATGAAGAGCTGTTTGGAGACGTAATTAACTATGCTGCTCTTGAAAGTGCGTTAGAGATAGAAATAACAGCACTTGAAGTGCAGAAGAAGCTATTAATCATTGATTATTTTAAAATGTTAGAAGAAGAATAGCTAAAATAGAAAAAAGATTAATTATTATGCATAAACCCTTTACAATTTACAGGCGTTATTATATAATAAATAACGCTGAAATGTTTCGGTAGCTCAGCTGGATAGAGCAACGCCCTTCTAAGGCGTCGG
>CAYVZR010000008.1:0-8761 GCA_964456195.1 uncultured Candidatus Izemoplasmatales bacterium
AGGCGTTTAAATTAAACGCCTAATTTTTCTCTAACTTTTGCTTCAATCACTTTTAGTAATTCTGGTTTTTCATTTAAATACTTTTTAACATTCTCTCTACCTTGACCAATTTTGTCACCTTCATAGCTAAACCAAGAACCACTTTTAGCAATGATTTCTTCTTCTACAGCTATATCAATTATCTCTCCAATTTTAGAGATTCCTTTTCCGTAAATCATGTCTACAACTAGCGTTTTAAACGGAGGAGCAACTTTGTTTTTAACTACTTTAACTTTAGTTAAATTACCAACAATATCAGTCCCGTGTTTGATTTGCTCACTTCTTCTTATTTCTAGTCTTACTGATGCATAAAATTTAAGAGCTCTACCACCCGGAGTTACTTCAGGATTTCCAAACATTACTCCTACTTTTTCACGAATTTGATTAATAAATATTACAATTGTTTGTGATTTGCTAATTGCTCCACTTAATTTTCTCATAGCTTGAGACATAAGTCTTGCTTGAAGTCCAACATGACTTGCTCCCATGTCTCCTCTTATTTCTGCTTCTGGTACAAGTGCTGCTACACTGTCAATTACTACAATATCAATTGCTCCACTTCTAATTAAAGCTTCTGTAATTTCTAATGCTTGTTCTCCAGTATCCGGTTGAGAAAGGATTAGATTATCAATATCTACTCCAAGAGCTTTTGCATATTGAGGATCAAGTGCATGTTCTGCATCAATAAATGCTGCATATCCTCCAAGTTTTTGTGCTTCAGCAATAGCATGAAGTGCAAATGTTGTTTTCCCTGAAGATTCAGGACCATACACTTCTACAATTCTACCCTTAGGATATCCACCTATTCCTAATGCTTTATCTAATTTAATTGATCCGCTTGGGATTGATTCAACATTAAGACTTGAAGAATCATCACCTAAAATCATTACCGAACCTTTTCCGTGTTGCTTCTCAATTTCTTTTATTGCACTATCGAGTGCTTTTTTTCTAACGTCATTTGCCACTTGTAATCCTCCTTTTTTAGCTACATATATAATACGTGCCAATAAGTCTTTTTTCTTTAAATAGACTCCATAATAATTTTTTTATTTTTAAAAAAGTAATCAAATCCGCTTACTACAGTAAGCAATACTCCTAAGTATAAAATATAAATTCCAATATCGGGCAATAAATCACTATACGGATATAACAACAAAAGCGTTAAGGCAACCATTGTCGAAGCCGTTTTATATTTTCCTAGTTTACTTGCAGCGATAACTTTTCCTTCACCTACTGCTATTAGTCTAATACCTGTAACTATAAACTCTCTAGATAAAATAACTACTGTGATCCAGATTGGTATTATTCCTGCATCATTAAGTACTAATAATGCTGCCATGACAATCAGTTTGTCAGCTAATGGATCAATAAACTTCCCAAAAGTTGTTACTAAATTGTATTTGCGAGCAATATACCCATCAAGAAAATCAGTGAATGCTGCAACCACAAATATAGGAGCTAAAAATTTGAGCCAAAAATCTTGAGTTATAACTGCCTGAAATGGGTCAACTTTTATATAATATACAATCACCAAAACAGGTACTAATAAGACTCTCATAAACGATAATTTATTTGGTAAATTCATATAAACACCTCACAGAAAATTATATCATAATCTATGTTATTTAACAATTAGATTTTATGTTAAAATCTACTGCATTTCTTTTTTAAGTCGATTTTTAACTGATATCATTAAAACCATACCAAGTAAAAACATTAGGGCACTAAAATCAAACACTAATAATGGTCTAACGTTATATAACACTCCACCAATTAACGGTCCAATTACCATTCCAATTGCTAAGAATGATTGTCTCACTCCCATAATTGTTCCATACTTTCCATCTTTAGTGAATTTTGATATATAATCTTGTTCCATTGGAGTGTATATAGCTTTTAACATCACATATATCATAAACACAGTGTAAAGCAAGAGTAACAAGTTACTTCCTCTAAAAACAAAAAAGACAATAACACTACTCAAAAGCTGTATGAAAATCATGATTGGTAAATCTCTTTTCAATTTAAGAACCATTGGTACAATCAATACACTAGCAAATATTGATACTATTCCGGTAACCAGTACAAAACTTCCTAATTCATTTGGGTTATAACCAAGTTCTTCAAAATACACATCGATAAATTTACTTAAATTTATCATGCCTATTGATATAAATGTTAGAGAAACAAGAAAAATAAATGAATTTTTATTTAATTTCCTAATATCTTTAAAACCTTGTATTATTGATGGTTTTTTAGAACCGGCAACAGGGTCTTTAACTTGTTTAATTTTATTGTACATCACTATTGCAAGTATGATATTTAAAGCTGCTTGAAACAAGAAAACTCTTCTTAAATCATTAGTTCCAAGTAGGTCAACAAAAAATTGATTAGTGCTTATAAATCCACCAATCTTGTATCCAATACTAGATCCAAGTGTAAAAGCAGCAACACTCCATGCTATATACTTAGCTCTATCTTCTTTTGGAGCTAAACAAATTAAATGAGATAGCAATAAAGTAACACTTGCAGCAACCCCGAATCCTGATATGAAACGCCATAAGATCATCCAGTATACATTTGTTGAGTATCCAAACATAAATTGTCCTATACTATATACAACAAGTCCTAAAGCCATGTATATTCTTTTATTACCATGGTCACCTAGTACTCCCCAAATTGGGCCTCCAAGCATTAATCCAAAACTCATTGCTGCAAAAAAGACTCCAAACCACTTATCAAAGCCTAAATCGGCAACAAGATACGGAGTCACTGGATGTCCTAAATTATGAATCATTCCTTGAAATAAATATAGAATTAATACCCAAATAATCGCTTTTTTCATGATGTCACTTCTTTCATATTTAACTATTCAACATTATAACAACATTACTTCATTTAAACAATTAAAAAACTCTAATATAAAATTTAGAGTTTTAAATTTATAAATCAATTAAAATTATGTTTCTTTACCATAAGAAAACATTTGACAAGAATTGTTTTAATTCTTCAGTATTCGGGTTTTCTAAAATAGAAACATCACCCATTTCAATTATTTTACCTTGATCCATAAAAATAATATAATCAGCCGCTTTTTTAGCAAATGATATGGAATTTTTTTGCAAAAGAAAAGCACTAAATGTGCTATTCTTCCTCTTCTTCATTCTCTTTTGCATTGTGATAAATTTCTTGGATATCTTCCACATCATTTGCAAGATCTTGAAACTTATCTAATATTGCTTTATCTCCATCTGATAGTTCAATGAAATTATGAGGATACCATCCGCTTTCAGATTCAATGATTTCAACAACTTCAGAAGCCTCTTTTAAAGCTTCTTCAATTTTATCAAGATCAAATCCATTTGCTTCAATTTCAACTAATCCATCTTCTTCTTCAATCTCTAAAATATCAATATCAGCCATTAGAAGTGTTTCAAAGACTTCTTCTTCACTCATTCCTTTTACTGTTGTATGAGATAAATGGGCAAATGAATGTTCAACACTTCCACTTACTCCCATTTTACTGCCAATTTTAGTAAAACAGTTTCTAACGTCACTTACTGTTCTATTAACATTATCAGTCAATGTGTCTACAATAATCCCAATTCCACCAGGTCCAAATCCTTCATATCTAACTGGTTGAAAATCTTCTCCAAGACCTTTTTCAGCTTTCTGGATATTTCTTTTAATAACGTCATTTGGAACTTGGTCTTTTTTAGCCTTATCCACTAAATGTCTCAAAGCTAAGTTTGAATCAATATTAGATCCACCAAGTTTTGCAGCCATATAGATTTCTTTACCATATCGAGAGTATAATCTACTCTTTTTAAGCATTGTTTTTCCTTTTGCTGCTTTTCTAACTTCAAATTTACGTCCCATATTATCACCTTTTTCAGTTTTTTAACATTTCCAATTATATAATATGTTTAACAATTATTCAACTGGTTTTATAAGTCTTGTATCTAAAGCGTTTAATTCAATTACTTTTTCCTTATATAATGTGCCTAGTGCTCTTTTAAATGCCGCCTTTGACATTTTAAATACTTCATTTATGTCTTCAGGAGTAGATTTGTCAGTCATTGACATCACGCCATTATTAGCTTCTAAATACTCTCTAATTACTTGTGCATCTTTTGACATCATAATTTCTTTTTGTTCAATCAATGTTCCGTTATATTTTCGATCTACTTTGCATTTAATGATCTTAACAAATGCTTTTTCACCAAGTCGATAAGTTTTTCTTAAGTGCTTGAAGTAAACAAAAATGTTATGTCCTTCTGCAGTTATAAAAACAACTCCTTCTTCTGCCTTATAGATGTTATAAGCATAATAACTTTCTCCTTCAATCAGTTCTGTTTTAGGAGCTAAATAATCTTCTATTTCATATCTAGAAATAAGTTTTGCAGTTAACTGACTTTTTGATGCTTTGAGTCTTACAAATAGCTTATCTCCTTCTGCAGGCCATTCATTTTTTATAAATGATAAATCATCTCTAGAAAGAAGCAAGTCCTTGATAAGTCCAATATCTAAAAATACCCCTAAACGTTGGTTAACTCCAACAACTTCTACAAACTTTGGAGTATCTTTGTTTATAGTTGGTATAGCCATAGTAGCTGTGATTCTTTTTTGATTATCAAAATAAAGAAATACTTCAATTTCTTCATCTATAGTCAAATCTCTGTTTGCTTGTTTTTTATGTAAAAACACTTCAGTTTCGCCATCAGATAAAATATAAGAGAAGTCAGCTTCTCTTATTACTTTTAAAATATTAAATTCTCCCATTGCGAGTGCCATATATATCACCTCAGCCTAATTATAGCAAATTTAAGGTATATTTGATAGCGATAAATAAATAGTTTTATTGTTTTATCTCCAATTTCAGGTCAAATTTATGTATAATAAAAATAGGAAGTGATGAAATTGAAAAAGTATTTTCTGTATCTAATCATATATTCAATAGGTGGATTCATCTTAGAAAGAATTATCAATATAATTGCTTATAATGAGTATCTTGATAATTCAATATTAATTGGTCCATATCAACCACTTTATGGAAGTGGTGTTGTCATAGCACTAATTATTTATGACTTATTAATAAGTAAAAAAATCACAAATAAATTATTAATGAATATCTCATTGCTTATTACAGCTATAGCTACAACTGCCATTGTAGAAGCCATTACTGGATATGGGTTTGAATTCCTTTACGGAAATATTCTTTGGGATTATAGTGAGTTCTTACCATGCAACTTATATTATGTCTGTTGGTTACCTACAAGTCTATTTGGTATAGTATCATACCTTATTATAAAATATCTTCATCCAATTATTGAAAGTTATATAAAAGTTATTCCTACATACTTAGTTTATGCTTTATTTGTTGTTTTTGGAGTAGATATATTAGTTACATTTTTCTTCATATTATAAATAAAATAATTAATAACGCCTCGTAAGCGTTATTTTATTTTGTATGCAAAGTGATTTGCGATACAGAATGCAGCATTGACTACCTTAGCGCTATTTAACGTATTCACTAAATCTTCTATCCATGTTTGATAAACGTTGCTAAGACGAAAATTATAGCTGATATTACAATCAAGTTAATGTCTATTATTAGTTTAGTGTTTGGAATAGGATAATTATAAAGAACATTTAACTATCTCTTAAATGAAACAGGTTTTTATGGTATAATTATGATGGTGATAAAATGAGAATATTAGTTGATGCAGATGCATGCCCTGTTAAGAAAGAAATTCTAGAAATTGCAAAAGAAAAAAACATTGAAGTCTCAATGTTTTTCGATAATGCACATGTCTATGAAGATGGTTATAGTACAGTTCATATTTTAGACAAAGGTGCTGATAGTGTAGATTATTTTCTAATTAACAAGACTATTGCAGGAGATATTATTGTAACTCAAGATTACGGAGTAGCTACAATGGCTTTATCTAAAAAAGCCTATCCTATTAACCAAAATGGACTCATTTTCACAGATGATAACATCCTCTCTTTGCTTAATCAAAGAGCTATGAACCAGAAAATCAGAAGACACAAAAACTTAAGAGGACCCAAAAAAAGAACAGCTAATGATGGTATTAATTTTTCAAAGAACCTAAGAAAATTAATTAATAGTTATTAATAGTTGCTTTTTAGATTTTAATTTGATAAAATAATAACGCTTGGAAAACGGAGGTGACATAAATGGCTAATATTAAACAACAAATGAAAAGAAACTTACAAAATGAAAAAAGACGTTCATCAAATGCTTCATTCAGATCAGGATTAAAATCTGCAGTTAAAGATGTTGAAGAAAGCGTTGCTAACAAAGATAAAGAAAAAGCTTTAGTAGCTTTAGCTTTTGCTTCTAAAAAGTTAGATAAATCAAGTTCTAAGGGATTCTTTCATAAGAACTATGTCGCTAGACAAAAATCAAGACTTGCTAAACTAGTAAATACCATATAACAAATATAATTTGAAAATAAAAACTCAACATTTCTGTTGAGTTTTTTTATGTGCCAAGAATGAATAATTCAATTCCTATTTTTTTATCTACTTTTCCCGATTTAATTTGATAATCTAACTCTTCAAGACGGATAAGATGTTTCTTAACCGTGCTCATTTTCACACTTTTTGCGTTTTTCATCATATAGTATGCTCTACCGCCACTACAGTGATAATGACTTGCTACATCTGCTTTATCTTTTCCATCTTTGATCAACAATTTAACTTGAAGTATTTCTCTATATTTATTTACCAGAATTCCTAATATCCTAAGAGGATCTTCGGAATGCATTATTAAATCATTATAAATTTCAAGTGCAGTGCTTCTATTATTGTCTAAGATATTGTTGGTTATTTCATATACATTATCTTCAACATTCTTAGTAATTACTTTTTTGATGATGTTTATATCAACAGAATCAAGATCTTCAGCATACATTAATAATTTTTTCATCTCATTAACAGCTACTTGAGTATCATTTTCAACTCTCTTAATAAACTCGTCAAGTGCTTCTCTATCTATATTTATATTTTGTTTACCTAATTGTCTTTTAGCCCAACTATTGAGATCAACTTTTTTCATTGGTTCACAAAACAATACTTCCGCATTTGCTTTGACAGCTTTAGTTACTGCTTTTCTCTCATCTAATTTTGCATATGGTGCATTTATAATTAATATAGTTTCTTCGACTGGATTATTTAAATATCTCACTAATTGATCTAAATCATGGTTAATCTCTTTTTTAATTTTCTCATTAGTTAGAAAATACGCATTTTTAATAATTACAATCTTTTTTTCAGACATGAAAGGTATTGTTGAAGCGTCATTTATAGCATTTGAAACATTAGTTTCTTCGGCATCATAAATATTGATATTGAAATCATCAATATCATATTTTGAAATTGTTTGATTAGTTTTACTTTTTACAATAAAACGATCAGACCCGTAAAATAAATAGATATGTTTTTCCATAAATTCACCTCTTAGTCATTATATCATATTTTATTACTCAATGTTTACCTTTTTGTACTCTTTGCCAAACAGGTACTTAACAATAATTGTACCATTTAAATCAGTTCTATACACTTTTATCCCAAGATTCTCATATCTTGACACCACTATATCACTAGGATGTTTATGTTGATTTTTTCTTGAAACAATAATAAATACTTCTTCTGGTGTAACATGTTGTACAAATTCATAACTAGAACTTGTAATGCTTCCATGATGTGGAACTTTAAGATAATCAACATCTATTGCTACTTCTTTTATAAAATCTTTCTCTCTTTTTAATTCTATATCACCTGTAAAAAGATAATGTCTATTATTCAAAAATAAACTAAGAATTATTGAATTATCATTTTCACTAGAATATTCAATACTATTTGAGTAAATGTAAAATTCAACATTTCCACAAGAATTATACCCCTCATATTGTGATACATTATTTCTAGTGACCATATCAATTACTTTGAATTCATTTAGAACATCTGGTGCCTCTCCATAATGATCACTATGATTATGAGTAATTATTAAGTAGTCAATTCTTTTAATATTATTTGTTTTTAAGTAATTAACTAAAGTATTATACTCATCTTTCTCGCCTGTATCAATAATTATATTACACTGATCAAAGCTATCAATGATTATTGTGGAATCTCCGTAGATATCTAAGAATGTTACACTCTGACTAATTCGATAGAATGGTTCTCCCCACATTATGAATAATGTTAGCCCAATGAGGATGAGAGGTGTCTTTAATGATTTACGTGATTCCATTCTATGCATTATTAAAAACACTAACAAGTAATATATAATTACTGCTAATGGACTTGTAAAATACAATTTCATTATAAAATAATCAACATTTATGCTTACTTTTAGAATACCTTCAAAAATTAGAATAAAAACATTGTAGAATTTATCTAAGAAAGGGATAAAGAATGTTATATAGCCAAGAGGAAGAATAACATATGTGATATAAACCAAGAATATTACGTTAAATATAACAGAAAGTAGATTGACTTGGTAGTTCAACCTAAGGATTATTGGAATTGTTACTAAAAAAGATATGACACTCAATTTCAATAATTGTTTTATTTTTGATTCGTCATTCAAAATATTATAACTAAGGAGAATTACGAAGGTCACTAGGAAACTTAGTAAAAATCCTGCATCATAATAGTAAAATGGTCTTATGAATAGCAAAACTACAAAAAT
>CAYVZR010000008.1:8861-24844 GCA_964456195.1 uncultured Candidatus Izemoplasmatales bacterium
GATTTATCTGCTAAAATAAAAGTCTTAATATATTCATTTGAATATTTAAAATTATCATCTATATAGCTATTTAATTGATACGATATCATATTTATATTCCAATTACTATCAACTACTTTACAGTTAGTTCCACTTGCTGTATATTTTATGTTTTGAGACTTCAGGTAATCCCTGTAATTAAAGAGATTATCTGTTGTATTTTCCATAGGTATTTCAAAAACGAGGTCACAAAGCAAGGTATCCCCGGGCCTAACGTATATAATATCGTTTGTATACACTTTAACTAAATGCAGGTTAGATCTTCCTATAAATGTAGTATAATCAGCTATTTTGATTTCTTTTATAACCTTAATTTCAGATTGTCCAGCTGTATCTGTTGTATTTCCCTGAAATTGTATAACTCTTACAAAATACAATCCAATAATTATGAGGATGATTTTAATAATCGTATTATGATTCTTATATAAGTAGTAAAAATAAAATGGTAATATTATCAAATACCACCAACTATTTTTGACTAGGAATAGTAATGTAAAAGAAATTACTAAATATATTCCTTTGTTCTTAAGTAATAATAAATTCTCTAATTTCATTTAGTGTTGCCTCTCCAACTCCAGGTACAGAAATCAAATCATCTATGTTAGAAAAATCACCATTTTCATTTCTATAATCGATAATACTTTGTGCAGTAGTTGGTCCAATTCCTGGAAGAGTGTCCAATTCTTGCAAAGAAGCTGTATTTATATTTACTATTCCATTTTCAGCATTTTCATTTATTTCAGTTATCATTGGATATTCATCATAAATAGAGGGAATATAAATAACTTGTTCATCTCTTAGCCTTAAAGATAGATTAAATGCTAATACATCAGCATCCATAGTTGTTCCCCCGGCTAAGCTGATTACTTGAAACAATCTGCTCGAGTCTTCAATTTTGTATACTCCTGGATTTTTAACTTCTCCTTTCAAGTCTATATATATAAATTTTACTTCTTCTACGATTTCTTCATTAAGAATTGGATCAAAAATCATTTCATTTTCATTGTCATTCATATTGGCAATAATAAAGACACACAAAATAATTACTCCAATCACTACTAAGTAATATTTTTTTACTATATCCAACATTTTATCACCTCTATTCATATACTACTCATCTTTTCTGGTTTCTTCTTTTTAGTAATATAGATAAGTGATATAATTGGATTGAAAATTTATTTCAGATTAAAAAAAAAGAAATAATATTTAGCATTTAAAAAGAATTATATCTTAGGACATAATTCTTTTTTTACAAACAAATATAATTCTTTCTTCTAAATATATCGTATTAAAAATTTCTATTTTACAAATTGAAAGTATTTTTTTATACTCTTCCTCACTATAAGTGATTTGTGTATGAATCTCTGTTTGGTCATTTATTGTAACTTTATGGCTTATTTGCGAGGTTCCAATATGTTTATTTACTTTCCAATTGATGGTGCTACCATTAATATCCATTGTTTCTTCATATCCGTCAACTTTATACATATAATCTAGTTTTAGAAAATCAAATATGAAAATCGAATCTTCTTTCATTACTTCTTCAACATTTTTAAATGCTAACGTCATTTGTGTTTTATCTGCTAGATAATTAATTACATCGCTCACCATAGTAAAAATATCATAAGTGTTTGAAAGCGGATCTAAAATATTATGTTTTGAGAAATTCACATGTACTTCTTCATTAACAGAATTATTATATGCAATTTCTAACATTCTTTCAGAGATATCTGTTGCAGTAACATCAAAGCCCAGTTTTGCAAGTTTAATTGATAAAGGACCAGTTCCACATCCCAAATCAGCTACATTTCCTGATTTATTGTGTTTTAATATTTCATCAACATAGATGTCGACTAGTGTTTCATCAACAAAATTATCGTAATATGCAGCTAGTCTCTCATAAATCATTATCTTTATCTAAATCTAGTTGTTCTGTACCAACCCACATCTTTTCCATATTATAAAAATCTCGTTCCTCTCTAGTAAATACATTCACGATTACATCTCCGCAATCTATTAAAACCCATGATTTTGAATTTTTCCCTTCAACTTTAGGACTTTTATGTGAATTTTCTCTAAAATCTTCACTAATATGATTAATTGCAGCTTGAAGCTGTCTGTCTGATGTAACACTCGCAATTACGAAATGATCAAAGAAAGGCGATTTACCTTTTGTATCAAAAGCAATTACGTCAAAAGCATTAATATCTTCTAACGCTTTAATTACGATTTCAATTTTTGTCATAGTTTACCTCCAATAGGTCTATAATATTTTCTTGCTTCATATGCTATCAATGGAATTTTTGAACCAATATTTTCATAAAATTGTATCGAATCATCTAAAGCAGTAAAAACAGCTAAATCAAGCGATTCATTCACTATTTTTCTAACCTTAACACATGAAGCATATGTTCTGTTAGGTTCAATGTAATCACTAATAAAGATTACTTTTTCGTACATACTCATAGCTGGTCTTCCAATAGTGTGATTTAAGATAGGGTCCAAAATATCATCATCAGTAACACCATATTTTGTTTTAGCAACAACATATGCGCTAAAAGCGTGTAAAATTTCATCATTATACTCTTCATAAATTAATTTTGATTCTGGAAAATAACTATTAATAATTTTTATATTGTCCTCTTTAGAATAATATTTTGTAATATCATGAAGAAGGGCAGTCATTTCCAACTTTTCTAAATCTAATCCATACTTTTTACCTATTTTAAGAGCTGTGTCCCTCACTCCATAAATGTGTTCTAATCTTTTTGGTTTACCAGATAATCCAATTTTCAAATCTTCTATAATCTGTTTTTTTATCAAATTAATGCTTCTCTTATATATGGAGTTGTATTAGATCTTGTATATACTTTTAAATTGATAAATCCTGAAACAGTTACAAATCCTAATCCTGGTAAAACAATGTCTTGTTTTGAATGTTTTTTAAGATTAAACAGATGACCCTTTAATGGAAAATCTTCATCTTTTTCAAATGGAGGGGTCAATAGTATTTTAACTTGTTTTTCGTACAACTCATCAGCATTTTCAAGTTTGGTTCTATGTATCTTCACAAACTCACTTGCAAAACAAACGAAACTTGTTTTTTCACCACTTATAAAATCAATTCTTGCAAGACCACCAAAGAACAATGTTTGCCCTGAATCTAATTGATAGACTTTCGGTTTTATTTCTTTCTTTGGAGTTACTACTTTCAATGCTTTTTGTGATAGATAATGTGTTATTTGATTATCATTTATTAATCCTGGTGTGTCAATTATATAATTTTCACCAAATGGTATTTTTATAAGATTAAGTGTCGTACCTGCATAAAAAGATGTTGTAATGATATCTTTTTCTGACGAGGCATAAGACTTAAGCAAAGTGTTTATAAAAGTTGATTTTCCAACATTAGTTGCCCCAACAATATATATATCTTTCATTTCAGCATAATTTACAATTTTATCAATAACAGAATCAATATTTTTATTCTTTATAGCACTCATCAACAATATGTCCATTGGTTTAAGTTCATTATCTGCGATTATCTTTTTAAGATGATGTAATATTTTTGGTTCATTTAGTGACTTTGGTAAAAGATCTATTTTATTAGCAATTATTATAAAATCATTATGATTAGTTAACTTAGGAATTTGAGTTATCAGAGAACCTTCAATATCAAATATGTCAATAACCATAACTATTAATGCCTTTTTGTTACCAATTTCGCTAATGATATTTGCATACTCATCACTTGACATTTTCAATGGAGTAACCTCGTTATAATTCTTCAAGCGAAAACAACGACGACAAATAATATTCTCATTTTCTTCACTTAATTTGCTTGTTGGTACATATCCTGGTTTAGAAATATCTTCACTTTGAATAATACTTCCACAACCAATACAATATAATTCTTCCATATTTATTTCCTCATATCTAGTTTTAGACTTTTATAAACTTCTGAATACTTTTTTTCTATTTTTTTCAACATTTTTAATTCAATTCTTCTATTAAGTTTTGTATACCATTTTTCTGTTCTTCGTAGAATAGGATTTACTAAAATACTATAAGAATGGAAACGATTTGCACAGTATATATCAGTCATCAACTGATCGCCAATTATTACTGCTTGACTATGGGTATATTCTTTTTCAGCTAACTTCATAGCTCTTCTAAGCCCTACCAATAATGGCTTTCGAGAATTACCTAATCCTTTATAATTCGTTCCCTCTAAAAATTTCGAAACTCTTGAATGGACATTATTAGAAATTACAACAATTTCAAATCCGATTTTTTTAAGTTCGTTAAATTTATCTAATATCTCTTTTGTTGGTAGGTGATCTGCATATGTAATTAGAGTGTTATCTAAATCCGTTAAGATTAATCTTTTTCCTTGTTTATAAAGCTTTTTGAAATCAATTTCAAAAAAGCTTTGATGAAATTCATTTGGAATGAATTTTTTTGTTTTTAGAAATATATGAATCATAATATCCTCCCGTCCAAACATATTTTCATTATACAAATAATATACTTAAATGTCCATTGTATTAGGGTCTAGGTCTAATGAGACAATGTTTACCAAAACCAATAAGATCTCTTCTTTTTCCTAGAGTTAATGCTTTATATACTAGGTTGTAATTCTTTGGATTTTTATATTGGATTAAAGCTCTTTGCATAGCCTTTTCTTCCTTTGTTCTTGGAACATAAATAGTCTCCATTGTTCTAGGATCAAGTCCAGTATAAAACATACAAGTTGACATTGTTCCTGGTGTTGGATAAAAGTCTTGAACTTGTTCTGCATAATATTTGAGATCACGAATATAACAAGCCAGTTCAATTCCTTCTTTCAAGGTTGAACCTGGATGTGAACTCATTAAATATGGTACCAAATATTGGTCCTTTTCATGTTTCTTAGTTAACTCATAGAATTTTTTTGTAAATTGATCATACAATTCTCTTTTTGGTTTGTTCATCTTTTGTAAAACAACATCACTAACATGCTCAGGCGCTACTTTAAGTTGTCCTGAAACGTGAAATTTAACAAGTTCATCAAAGAACTCTTTGTTTTTATCATACATCACATAATCATATCTTACTCCACTTCTAACAAATACTTTTTTTATATTTGGGAGTTCTCTTACTTCTCGTAATACGTTTAGGTAATTTTTATGTGATACTTTAAGCAATGGGCATGGCTTATCTTCTAGACATTGTTTGTTTAAACAAACACCATGTTTAATTTGTTTTTCACAAGCTACATCATAAAAATTGGCTGTAGGTCCTCCGATATCATGGATATATCCTTTAAAATCGACAGCTTTTGTGATTTTTATTGCTTCTTTAACAATTGAGTCTTTTGATCTTGATTGGATTATTCTTCCTTGGTGATATGTTAATGCACAAAAACTACATCCTCCATAACATCCTCTGTTGCTAATTATTGAAAACTTTACTTCATCTATTGCAGGAATATGTCCTAATTTCTTATAAACCGGATGATAGTTTCTCTCAAAAGGAAGACTATAGATTGCATCCATTTCTTCTCTTGTTACTGGTCTGTTTGGAGGATTTTGAACAATAAGATGATTTCTATATTCCTCAAACAAAGGTTTTGCACTAATGTGGTCTGTATTATTATGTTTTAGCATAAAACTTTTTGCATAAGTTTTTTTACTATCTAATATTTGATCATATGTTGGTAATGAAATAGCATTTTCTGGAATATAATCCCTGTTTTTCGTCTTAAAAACAGTACCTTTAATGAAGATTATATCTTTAATATCTAGTCCACTTCTTAAGTACTCAGCTACCTCAATAATACTTAATTCACTCATTCCGTAAACTAAGATATCTGCTTTCGAATCTATAAGAATGCTTTTCCTAACATTATTTTTCCAGTAATCATAATGAGCTAGTCGTCTAAGAGACGCTTCAATTCCACCAATTATGATATTAGAATTAGGAAATAATTCTCTTACTTTTTGAGAATATCTTATGGTAGCATAATCTGGTCTAAGTCCCATTTTACCACCAGGAGAATACATATCTTTTGTTCGTCTTCTTTTTGAAACTGAATAATGATTTACCATTGAATCAATATTCCCACTTGATACTAAAAATCCCAATTTAGGAGTTCCAAGTTCTAAGAAATCCTCATTCTTGTTGATGTCTGGTTGAGGGATTATACCAACACTAAACCCATAAGATTCTAACATTCTTGAAATAATTGCTACACCAAAAGATGGATGATCCACGTAGGCATCACCACTAATAAAAACAAAGTCTAAGCTTTCAATATTTCTTTCTATTAAATCTTCTTTTGATATTGGTAAGAACATAGAATCACCTTTGAATAAATTTATTGTTTAATTCTTTTTTTAGCTCTACATAATTTGGAGATAGTTTCTTAAGCAATGCATAGTATTCTTTTGAATGATTATGATGTACTAAATGAGTTATTTCATGTAAGAATACATACTCAAGATACTCAAGATTATAATGTATTAAATACAAGTTTATGTTGATTGTTCTTAATTTAGGATTACAACTTCCAAACCTTGTATTCATGTATCTAGTTTTCAGAGATATATTGCTTATATCAACAAAGATATTATCTTTGTATTTTTCTCTTAATAGATTAAGTTCTTTAATCAGAACTTTTTTATTTATCTTCTTATATGCTTTTTCTAATTGATCAACTTCCACTACTGGTTCGTATATTTTTAAATCACTATGAGAAATGAGAATATCTTTAGTCTTTATGTCTTTTATTTTGATATACTCTTTCCCAAAATAATAAAACAGATTTTTATCATAAGTAAATTGATTTGAAAATTTGTATTTCTTGATAAACGCTTCTTTGTTTTTATGTATGTAATCAATAATCTTTTCAGGTTTTTGATTCCTAGAAGCATTTATTTGAATATATCCATTTCTCTTAAAATAAAAATATGTATTTTTATTTTTCTTATAACTGATTTGATACTTAATGATAGTATCATCTAATGCTAATTCTTTTATCATAATACTTTAATTAATTCCTTTAATACTTTTGTAGCGTTTGAAGCAGCTTCATTTAAGAACTTATAAAAATCATTGTCCTGATTTTCATCATCAAGTAAATCAGAAATACTTCTATAAACTATAAAAGGAATATTATATATTGTTGCTGTATGAGCAATAGCTCCTGCTTCCATTTCAACAGCGTAGATATCGCTATAAAGCTCATTAACATCTTTAACTGCGTCTTTAGAATATACGAATTGATCTCCACTAGCGACTTTACCTATTTTGTAATCGAATTTAAGTTTATTCAATATCAATTTAGTTTTGTTAAGTAATAATTCATCTGCATAGAATAATGCATCTGATCCAGGTACTTGACCTATGACATATTTTCCAGCTGATCTAACATTAAAATCATGATATAAAACTTCTTTCGAAATAACAACATCTTTATGTTTTACACCATTTTGTCCACCGGCAACTCCGATATTAATAATGCATTTTACATCAAAATTCTCAATTAAAACTGACGTTGTTATTGCTGCATTAACTTTACCAACTCCAGCTAAGACAATAACGACATCTTTATTGTTAATTGTTCCTTTGTAAAAAGTTCTAACTTTTAACTTGATTTCCTCAACATTTGATACTTCTTTTAATATTGTTGATATTTCTTCGTCTAAAGCTCCTATTATTCCTATCACTGTAATTGCCTCCTTGATTATTAAAATAAGAATGTTTTAAACATTCTTATTTTACGTCAATTATTTTAACTTTTACTTCTTTTTTTGTTTCAGTTTTAATTGTTATAGTTTGTCCTTTTTTACTTCCGATAATTCCTTTTCCTATTGGAGATTCATTTGAGATTTTTCCTTTAAGAGGATTTGCTTCTAACGAACCAACTATTGTATATGTTTGTTGAGCAAGATCTCCTACTTTAATAACTACCGTCTTCCCGATATTTACTTTATTTGAAGTATCTTCTTTAATAATTTCGTAATTTTTAAGAATTCCTTCTATTTCTTTTATTCTTGCTTCGATTCGAGCTTGTTCATCTCTAGCAGCATCATAGTCTGCATTTTCAGATAAATCACCTTGAGCTCTCGCTTCTTTTAGAGCAGTAAGATTTTCTTTTCTATCTACATCTTTTAATTTATCCAGTTCATCTTTGTGATTTTGAAATCCTTGTTGTGTTAACTTGTATGCATTCTCCATTTTGGTACCTCCACATTCGAATTTATTATACTATATCTTGCTCTGAAATGATAGATTTTATTTTCGTGATAATTAAATCAACTGCTACATCATGGTTTATGTCATTTGGGATAATAATATCGGCATATCTTTTTGTCGGTTTAACAAATGCAAAGTGCATTGGTTTAACAGTTGTAAGATACTGATTTATTACGCTCTCAAGTGATCTTCCACGTTCTTCCATATCTCTTTTTAGTCTTCTAATAAAGCGTAAATCATCATCTGCTTCTACAAAAAGTTTTATGTCACATAAATCTCTTATTCTTTGATCTTCCATAATCAATATTCCTTCTAAAATAATGATTTTAGTTGGAATAAGAGTTTCTGATTTATCGCTTCTATTATGAGCCTCAAAATCATAGAGTGGTTTAATAATTTCTTTACCTTTAAGTAAGTCAAGAATTTGTTTATACATTAGATCATTATCTAGTGAAAAAGGATGGTCATAATTTACTTTGTATCTTTCTTCCATGTTCATCTCTGATTGGTCTTTGTAATAATCATCGTGTTTAATGACTGTCACATTATCAATATTAAAATGATCGATTATTTTGTTTACAACAGTTGTTTTCCCTGAAGCAGAACCTCCTGCAACAGCTATAAATACTGGTTTGTCCATAAGTACCCTCCTCTTTTTACTAACAAAAGGAGTCATAAACTCCTTATGTAATTTCAATGATGAATAATCAACTATTATTATAGACTATAATTGTTTTTTTTCAAAACTAATGTTTTATTTTTCTAATTATATCATACTTAGAAACTTTAAACGGTATAAAGACCTTTAACATCTGCTTGGGATGTCTTGCAGCATCAAGTATATTATTTTCTAAGTCGACTATTTCATCTATTCTAAATTTCAATGGTTCAAAATTAGGTGAAAACACTTCTACCTCATCACCAGGAACAAAGTAATTTCTTTGTTCAATAGTAGCTATGAAGTTCTCTTCATCATAATCATGAACAAATGCAATAAATTCTTGCGATGGGTTCTCACTTCTCATATTATAGAGTTGTTCATTAACTGTTGTCATACCTTCCATAAAGCCATGACTTGTGAGTCTATTTTCAGCTTTCTTTATTTCTAATAAGTATTTAGGTAAATCGATTTCTGAGTCATCACAAATATCATCTATTAGTTTACGATAAGTATTTACAACTGTGGCTATATAATGAAGTGATTTCATTCTTCCTTCAATCTTAAGAGAATCCACTCCGATATCAATTAAACCAGAAATTTGTTTAACAGTCTGAAGATCTTTAGAACTCATTGAAAACGGAATGCTCTTATTCAGTTTTGTTTCACCTTCATATAAATCATAATTCCATCTACAACTATGTGCACATCCTCCTCTGTTAGCATCTCTATCTGTCATATTATTTGATAAAGTACATCGACCAGAATAAGAAACACACATTCCTCCATGAATAAATACTTCTATATCACAATTAGTATTCTTTCTTAACTCACTAATTTCATGTTTACTTAATTCCCTTGCTAGCACAACTCTAGTAGCTCCTTCTTGCGCCCAAAAATTAACTGATTCGTAATTTGTTGATGATACTTGTGTTGATATATGAATTTCTAAATTTGTATTTTGTTTAGCAGAATCAATTATAATTGGAGAAGCACAAATTATAGCGTCAACTCCAGAAGTTTCTAATGCTTGAAGATACTCAACTAGTCCTTCTAAATTGTCATTATGAGGAATTATATTAGTAGTTACATATACTTTTTTACCAAGATCATGTGCAAAGTCACACGCTTTTTTTATTTCAGGAATATCAAAGTTTGAAGCTCTTGCTCTTAATGAAAAATTCTTTCCACCAATAAACACTGCATCTGCACCATAAATAAAAGCGATTTTTAGTTTTTCTAAGCTCCCTGCAGGAGCTAATAATTCAGGTTTTTTCATGATATCACAGCCTAATACTTCACGTAAACTGTCTTCTTATATAAGAATCCAGAGTCGTGATCTAATTTGTACTTATCAGATATTATTTTCGCTTTTTCTTCATGGTTTTCACTATTAAGTATTTCAAGGTAATTTTTTATTGTTTCAACTAGATAATCAGTGTCTTTGAAGATTCCATCAATAATAAAGACGTCTAGTATATTCTCTAAGAAGTTAATCTCTTTATATGATTCTAGAGCTTTATCTCTAAAAATATGAGTTCCATGAGAATCTTGAAAAATCGGATAAGCTTCATCTCTTATTTCTTCTATTAATTTGAAATCCCTGTTTTCGGAATAGCTTTCATCTTTGTCATGAGTATGTTTGAAAAAGTTACTAATCAATGGTCTTCTTGAATGAAACATATTCAAATGTCCATGACCAATTATTGATACATTGATGTTAGTCTTTTGACTAATTTCATTTATTTCTTTTAGAGTTATTTCTTTTGATATAGTAATTCCTTTTATACCTTTTTTCTCCCAAAATACTGAATCATAATAATTTGTGTTTAGAGTTTCAGGATTATAGATAAGTAAGGTTGTCATCTTCAAGTTTTTAGCCAAGTTATAAACTCCTAAATCTCCAAAGATTATTCCATCAACATTCAGTTCCATAACAAAATGAAGAAATTCTATTACTTTTGGTAAATCATCATTGTGAGCTATTAGATTTATAGTAATATAAATTTCTTTATTTAATGACTTAACTAAATCGTTTATTTCAGTTATTTCTACCATAGAAAACGAGTGTACTAAACGATTAGCATATTGTTCGTTTCCAATAATAAAAATATCTGCACCAGCTGCACTTAAGATGCTTATACTTTCTGTATTAAATGGTGTAACTGCTATTTTCATACTGTCACTTCCTTTTTATACTAAGGCTCATTCCATCCCCTAGTTGATAAAGATATGTATCAAACCCAGGGGCTTTAACAACAAATTTATTAAAATTATCTATTTTTCTCATTAGTTGTCGTAAATTACGATCTCTAATTTCTTGATCTACTAAATCATGAAATAGAAGATTATCTGTGATGATAATTCCTTTTGAATTTAAGATAGTTTTATATTTCTCAAAGAATTTCACACTCTGTGCTTTGGCAGCATCAATAAAAACTAAATCAAAGTTTCCAAGCGTTGTTTCATCAACTTCTAAAGCATCTTTGTTTATTACTTCTATTTTTTTTGAAAGATTTGCCTTTTCAATGTTCTTTAGAGCAATATCGAATACTTCTTTATCTTTTTCTATTGAGACAATTGATATGTCATTACTCATTGCCATATTAATCGCAGAATATCCAATTGCAGTACCAATTTCTAATACTCTTTTAACATTTGAAATAGATATAATTTGATTTAGAAAGTTAATTCCTTCATCAGTAATTATTGGTACTTTGTTTTCAAGAGCAAACATCTTTAAAGAAACTAATAACTCATTAGTCTCTTTAATATTTATACTGTCTAGATATTTATTCTCCACAAAATCACCTATTCTTCATCTAAAAATGAATTAAGTACCTCGTCTAGCATATCCCACTCTTCATCAGATTCGATTGGTTGAAGGTTACCACCATTTTTATTTTCTTCATCATACACAGCTGCGAAAACTTCGTCATTCTCATCTCCTGGTAATTTATAAATTACATAAGATTTTTCTGTATCAGGATTTTTAAAAGTTAATACAACTTCATAATCCAATTCAACTCCAGCATCATCAACAACTGTAAATTTCTTATCATCCATTTTTTAATCCTCCTATTTTATAGAATCTAAATAGCCTTGTAGTATAATAACTGCAGCCATTTTGTCAATATCATTTTTTCTTTTCTTTCTTTTTAGGTTCTGACTAATCATCATATTTGAAGCCATTTTAGATGTTAATCTCTCATCCCAAAACACTACTTTAACATTGCTAATTTTAGCAATTTCCTCTTTGAAATCAATTGAAATTTGTGCTTGCGGACCTAATGTACCATTCATATTTTTAGGTAGTCCTAATACTACTACATCAATATTATTATCATTTACTAATTTTAAAGTAAAGTCTAATGCTACTTGAAAATCTTTATCTGCAAATCTTAACGTTTCTAGACCTCTTGCCAAAATTCCTAGTTCATCACTAATCGCTATTCCTAATGTTTTATTTCCTAGATCCAATCCTAGTTTTTTCATTTTGTTAATTCCTTTACTTTTGATAATGCTTCATCTACTTTCGATACGTCTCTTCCGCCTGCTTGAGCCATATCTGGACGGCCTCCACCGTTTCCTCCAGTAATTATTGCAGCTGCTTTTGCGATGTTACCAGCATGAATATCAGTATTCGATTTAGCGATAAATGTAACTTTATTATTAGACACATTTGCAATAAATACAAATCCTTTAACAAGTTTTTCTAGTAATAAATCTGCAAGTGGTTTAAGTGAATCTTTATCGATATTTTCTGTTCTTAATATGATTTTACCATTTTCTTCTTGTAATAGATATTCATCTATCTTTTTGAATACACTTTCCTTAACTAGTTCTTTATATTTCTTTTCAAATTCTCTAACTTCTTCTTGCAGTTTAGCGAATTCTTTTCTCTTATTAATAATATCTTGGTAAGAACCAATAATTTCTTCATTTCTAATAAATGAGAACGATATACCAATGTCGTTTTCTTTTGCTTCTAAAAGTAGTTTTTCAACTTTTATCATCAATTTATCCATTTCCTTATGGAATCCAACAAATTGATTTCTAATATTCTCTATCGCTTTATTCGCATGACCTACTATTCTATAGATTCCACTACCCTTTGATTCTATTGATGCAATTGCGAATTTCGCAATTTCACCAGTATTATGAACATGAGTTCCACCACATAAATCAACAGTATATTTCATATTTATAACTCTAACGACGTCTCCATACTTTTCACCAAATTCAGCGATAGCACCCAGTGCTTTTGCTTCTTCAATTGATTTTTCAGATATTGAAACCTCAATGTTTTCATTGATAAGTTCATTTACTTTTCTTTCAACTTCTAGAAGTGTTTCATCTGATAGATTATCATAATTATTAAAATCAAAACGCAATGTCTCGCTAGTTACTTGTGAACCTTGTTGACTAACATGATCTCCAACTATTTCTCTTAATGCACCAAACATTAAATGAGTAGCTGAATGATTGTACTTTGTAAGTGATCTTGTTTCTTCATCAACTGCGGCTTTAACTTTGTCTCCATCTATTAAATCATTGTCTTCAATAAAATGGATAAACTGTCCATTTGGCAATTTTTGCACATCAAGAACAAGGTAAGATTTATCTCCTTTGAAGATAATTCCTTTATCTCCAACTTGTCCACCACTTTCAGCATAAAATGGAGTTTTTTCTAAAACTACTCCTTCTTCAAAGCTTTTAATTACTACTGTATTTTCAGTTAATGAATCATAACCAGTAAATACACTTTCTTCTTTAAAGTTAATATATTCTTCATTTTGGTTTTTCATTGAAGTAACATTTTTTCTTGCAGATCTAGCTCTGTCTTTTTGTTTTTCCATTTCAATATTGAAACCTTCTCTATCAACTGTTAAACCTTTTTCTTCAGCAATTTCCTCAGTTAATTCTAAAGGATATCCATATGTATCATATAGGGTAAATGCTACTTCCCCTGTTATAATATTCGATTTGTTTATGTTGATAATCTCATCAAGTATTTTTTGTCCTTGAACTAATGTTTCAAAGAATTTTTGTTCTTCAAGCTTAATTACTTTTACTGTTAAATCTCTGTGATCACTCAAGTATGGATAATAGTATCCCATAGTTGATATTATTGTATCAACCATTTTATATAAGAATGATTCATTTAATCCTAGTTGTTTTCCGTGTTTAACTGCTCTTCTAAGCAGTCTTCTAAGAACGTAACCTCTTCCTTCATTTGACAAGACAGCACCATCACTAACGGCAAATACTACTGTTCTAACATGATCTACGATTACTTTGTATGAAACTTGTCCAGTATATTTAATTCCAGTAAATTGTTCTAATTGATTTATTAGAGGCATAAATAAATCGGTTTCAAAATTAGTTTCTTTGTTTTGAAGTAAACAAACTAATCTTTCATACCCTAGTCCTGTATCAATATTTTTACTTGGAAGTTCAGGATAATCTTTTCTAAGAAGTCCTTGTTTGCTGTTGTATTGTGAAAAGACGATATTCCAAAACTCAACAAAGCGGTCGTTTTCAATATCTTTTTCGATTACACTTATATCAATGTCTCCATACTCAATCCCACGGTCATAGAAAACTTCAGTACATGGACCACATGGGCCAGTTCCGATTTCCCAGAAATTGTAGTCTGTTTTAATAATGTGAGATTCTTTTACTCCTTCGTTCATCCAAGCTATTTTTGTTTCTTGATCATCTGGATATATAGTCATATATAGTTTATCTTTATCAAATCCGAAGTATTTTTTATCTGTCATTAATTCCCAAGCCCATGGAATTATTTCATCTCTAAAATAATCTCCAATTGAGAAATTCCCAAGCATTTCAAAAAACGTTTGATGTCTAGCTGTTTTACCAACATTATCAATATCATTCGTTCTAATACATTTTTGGGCATTTACAATTCGAGGATTTTTAGGAATAACTGATCCATCAAAATATTTTTTTAATGGTGCAACTCCAGCATTTATCCATAATAAAGTTTTATCGTTATTTGGTATTAAGCTTGCACTTTCCTCAATATTATGTCCTCTTTCTTCAAAAAACTTTAACCATATTTCTCTAATCTGTCTACTTGATAATTCTCTCATTTATCTCACTCCTTTATAATAAAAAAACGCCCTTATAAATCATAAGGACGAATATATTCCGTGGTACCACCTTAGTTCTAGATATACTAGCACTCAAATCCTTTAACGCAGGAATACGAACGCAATTAACGTCTCTCAAAAGTAGCTTCAGTATTTTAATATTCTAGTTTTCACCAACCACTAGCTCTCTACTATATTTATTATACATACTCGTCTTCATCTTTGATTTCAAATTCATTATACTAAACATATTTTCAAATAGCAACATTATTGAATTAATTTTCTTTGTCTTCTAGGAAACTATATGGTGATATTCCTTCTTCTAATTCCTCTCCTAATTCCTCAAAAGGAATGGACGGATCTTCAATACGTTTTTTTGTTTTTGAGGCTTTTACTAATTCCTTCTTATCATCTTTTGAATCATTTAAAATTCTGTCTATAATTTTTTCTTTTAAAATACTTTGTCTTGATGCTTCTAGTCTTTCAACACCATATTTAAGTGCGTTCATGTCTCCTATCATGATAAGTTTCTCTTTAGCTCTAGTAATACCTGTATAAATAAGCTTTCTTTTTAACATGATTGAGTAACTTCTATATAGTGGCATAATTACAACTTTATACTCACTACCTTGAGATTTATGAATACTCATTGCGTAAGCATGTTTTAAATTAATTAAGTCGCCCGGTTTATAGGTAACTTCAATTCCCATAAAATCAACTATCAATATATTGTCATCTGTCAAACCAATAACAACACCTTGATCACCGTTCATAATATTATCTTCTATTTGGTTAGAAAGTTGGAGGACTTTGTCCCCAATTCTAAATTCTCTATCTCCATTTACAAGTGATTTTCCTGTATTTGGATTGAATTCTTCTTGAAGTAATTTATTAACATTGTCAATTCCAGCAGTTCCTCGATACATTGGTAT
>CAYVZR010000008.1:24944-32641 GCA_964456195.1 uncultured Candidatus Izemoplasmatales bacterium
CCTTCATAGTTATATCCTAAAAAACGATGGATAGTTTCAGCATGTAGAGATGTTGTTTCGTTCATTCTTTTTGCAGCCCTGCCAGTAGGAGCAATCAATTTAATATCGAACAGACTGTCATTATAAGATATCGGTATCTGGTTATATTTACTATATACAAAAACAATTCCCTTAATTACAGTAGTTTTACCAGTACCTGGTCCTCCAGTAAGGATAAATAGATTGCTTTTCATAGCATTATGTATAGCACGTTTTTGTAATTTTGTGTATTTAATATTATTGATGTTTTCAAATAATTCTATATAATCTTCTACTTTACTAGAGTCTATATCATCATTGAATATTGATGTTAACTCTTTAATTTTTGAAATTATATTATCTTCTGCATAGTAAACAGTTCTTAATTTTACAATATTTTCATCAATTATAAAAACTTTCTCTTTTTCAAGTTCAAAAATGTACTTATCAATAGTCTCTATAGGTACTAAATCACCCTTTTTATTCAAACTTTTGTTTAAATACTCTTTTAATTGATCTAAATATAGAAATGTATGCCCATAATTTATTCCCATAAGGTTATAAAGGTATATTATCATTGCTTTTACCCTTAATGGATGTGTTTCTTCAAACCCTAAATTCTTCGCAATGATGTCCGCTCTTTCAAATCCAATACCTTCAATATCATTTATTAATTGATATGGATTATTTTCTATGATTGCGACAGTTTCATTTTGATAAAACTTATAAATTTTGATCGCAGTTCTTGGTGTAATTCCATATCCATAGAGCTTGATTAATGTATTTTCCGATGATTTATTTTTGATGATACCATTGTATATAGTATCCTTAATTTTGTCTGTCATTTTGGGTATTTTATCAAGAGATGTTCTATCATCTATAATGCTTTTGATAGTGTTCTTACCTAACTTTGATACTATGTTTACCGCGGTCTTAGGGCCGACTCCTTTAAATAAATCACTTGATAAATATTCGATTAAGCCCGCTATTGAGGTTTCGCTTAACTTCTCAAAGCTTTTGACCATATATTGGAGACCATACTTGTTATGATCTTTAAACTCACCAAAGTATTTTATTTCTTCGCCTCTCATAGGTTGAGGAAAATATCCTGTAATTGTGAGCAAGTCTTCATAAGTAAAAAGTGTCAAATCTTCATTTGACTCAGTTACTTTTAATTTTAATATAGTAAAAGAATTTTCTTCACTATGAAAAATAATTGCTTTCACAATTCCTTGTATAAATTTCATATAATCACCTCATATATTATAACATGTTTTATAAGTATTCGTTGATGAAAAATATAAGAAAAAAGAGTACTACTTTTTATTTAAGTACTCTTCAATGTCTTTAACTTCTTTTATTATGTTTTTACTAAGATTAATACATCCATCTTTTGTAATCAATATATCATCTTCAATTCTAATACCTATCTTTTCTTCTGATATATATAAACCTGGTTCTATTGTTATGATCATTCCTTCAACTAATTCATGTTCGTAATGTCCAACGTCATGAACGTTTAACCCAAGGTAATGCCCAACTGAATGAAAGAAATACTTACCAATCTCTTCATCGTTTCTAATTAATCCAATTGATTTGCACTCATTTATGAGTATTTTTCTAGAAAAATCGTTTAATTCATTCCACGTTATTCCCGGTTTTACGTACTCTATAGTCTCTTTATTCGTTTTTAAGACTATTTCATAAAGTACTTTTTGTCTTTCGCTAAATTTACCATTTATTGGGTAAGTTCTTGATATATCAGAACCATAATTATTATATAAAACACCCAAATCGAATAGAATTAGATTCCCATTAACTAATTCGCTATTATTATCATCGTAGTGAAGTGTAGTTGCATTTTCTCCAGAAGCAGCAATTGTATCAAATGAAACTCCTTCGCTTCCTTCAAGAGTAGTTTCATGAATAAAATCTGCTTCTAATTGGCTTTCATTTGTTCTTTTTTTCAAACCATTCAAAATACGATTTAATCCAAGTTTAGTAATACTAATTGCTTTTTGTAAATATTCGATCTCAAAATCAGCTTTAAACATTCTTAAATATGAAATCTGTTTATTAATATTTTTAATATTCAATTCTTTATAATTATCAAGAACGAATCTAAATTGTGTATGTGATATTGGTTCTTCATCTTCTGTGACTCTAAATAGATCTAGGTAGCAGTTTTTCGGTGGTGCAATCCCAATTCCTCTTCCATAAGTCATCATCCCTCTAAAAAAATCCTCGAATTTATCAAGATAGTGAATTCTGTTTTTTTCTATTCCAGATATCTTACTTGCTTTTTCTTTCGAGATTTTTGCTCCTACCCATTTTCTCATGAATTCAGTTGTCTCTTCTATAAATAGCATGATAATATCTTTCTTCTTACCTTTTACAATCATTAATTTCAAATTAGGTTCACTTAACCCTGTCAAATAATAGAAATTCCTGTTCGGAACATATTTCTCAAATTCATCAAATGTTTTATGTGCTGGCTTACCTGAATCAATCACAATAACACTTTCAGATTTTATCTTCTCTAGTAAGTTTTTTCTATTTCTAATGTACACATTTTCCATACTATCACCTCTCGAAGCAATTATAACAAACAAAATTTCAAAATGATATAAAAAAACTCACATTAAGTGAGTTTTTATTTAAAATGTTAGTCTTTTAAATTTTTAGCTAAGTAAGCAATAGTTCTAATCATTTGAGATGTATAACTCATTTCATTATCATACCATGTAAGTACTTTAACTAATTGTTTACCATCAACAGTCATAACTTTTGTCATATTTGCATCAAATAATGTTCCGTATTCAATACCAATAGTGTCGCTTGAAACGATTGGATCTTCAGTATAACCAAGAGACTCACTAGCACGAGCTTTAATAGCTGCGTTTACTTGTTCTACAGTTACTTTTTGTTTTAGTTCAACAACTAAGTCAACACATGAACCTGTAATTACTGGAACACGTAAAGCTATTCCATCTAATTTACCAGCTAATTGAGGTAGTACTTTTCCAACTGCAACTGCAGCTCCAGTACTTGTAGGAACGATATTAGCAGCCGCAGCTCTACCACGTCTTGCATATATTCCTTTTTTATGTGGTGCATCTAAAGTGTTTTGGTCACTTGTATAAGCATGAACAGTAGTCATGAAACCTTTAACGATTCCAAATTCTTCATCTAACGCGTGAGCAATAGGAGCTAAACAGTTAGTAGTACAAGAAGCACCACTTACTACAGTTTCAGATCCATCTAAAATTTTATGATTTACGTTGTAAACAATAGTTTTAACGTTTCCTTTTGCAGGTGCACTAACAACAACTTTTTTAGCTCCTGCTTTAATATGTTTCCCTGCTCCTTCTTCAGAAGTAAAGAATCCAGTACATTCTAAAACTACTTCTACACCAAGTTCTCCCCAAGGTAATAATTCAGGATCTTTTTGTGCATAAACTTTTGTTTTTTTACCATCTACAACGATACTATCTCCGTCTACAGAAATGCTATCATGTTTGTATCTACCTTGTGCAGTATCATATTTTAATAAATAAGCTAATGTTTCAGCATCTGTTAAATCGTTTAAAGCAACGATTTCATAATCTGGATTGTCGTTCATTATTCTGAACGCTAAACGCCCAATACGCCCAAATCCATTAATTGCAACTTTGATTGCCATATTTGTTTCCTCCTAATATTTTTTTATTTCATACTTATTATAAATGTTTTGAATACAAATTACAACTAATAGGACATGCATACAAGCGTTTTCTTTACAAAAAAATATAATAAAAAAAGTTAACTTAAATATAAGTTAACCTTTAATTTGAATGTAGTTGTTTTTGTTCTTTTTCCTGAAGCTCCTTAAAGTAAATATTAAGAGCGTTCATATAATCACAATCTTCGCCTTTATCACATGTAGTACACATGATAATTTCTCTTAATCTTCGTGGAATAAAAGTTCTTATTTCATCTTCATTATAGCCAACTTGCATTTTGTGTTCTTCAACGATAATCGGTCTTCTTAACACACTTGGGTTTTCAATAATGAAATTTGTTAATCCCCTCATTGTCATATCTTCAATATTAAGATTCTTTTCCTGAAATATTTTAGAACGAGTTGAAATAATGTCATCAAATCCACTTTCGGTATTTTTAAGCATCATTACAATGTCATCTCTAGTAAGTCTTATGTTGAATATATTTTTCTCACGGTATTCTATACGATGATCATCAAACCACTTTTTTGCTTTTCGACAAGAAGAACAACTCGGAGTAGTGTAAATTAGAATCATCTGAATCACCTCTTTTATATAATTACTATATTATAACTTTTGTTTCTCTTAATTATACCATACAATACTTAAGTTACAATAATATTTCTCAAATGAGATAGCGTTTTCTTTTCACTTAATATATTATATGATATAATACAATAAGTTATGAGGAGTGATGAAAATGAAATGGAATTTAGAATACTTATACCCAACTATCAAAGACTGGGAAAACGATTATGAAAAACTTGAAGAGATGACTAATGAAATGATCAATTTTCAGGGTAAGTTAGGTAATTACGAGGATTTTTTAGCATACACTATTTTACAAAAAGAGTTATCTGAGCTTCATATAAAAGTTCATATTTACGCCTCACTATTATCTGACTTAAATAGGAAGAATACAGATAATGTAGCAAGAGTACAAAAAATGGGATTCTTTTATGGTAAATTAACTCAAGCAACCGCTTTTGTAAACCCTGAGTTATTATCTGTTGGAAAAGAAAAAATCGATAGCTTTATTAATAAATCAGAAGAATTAGCAGAATATCGTTTTTTAGTTGAAAAACTATTTAGAAATCAGGAACATATATTGGATGAAAAGAGCGAATCTCTTCTTGCCAATTTTACACAGTTATCAAGTCAAGGAAAGAGTTTATATTCTTCGCTTGCTGTTGCGGATAAAATTGATAAAGAAGTAGTATTATCAAATGGAGAAAAGATTGTTATTACTAGTGGTAATTATAACAGTTACCTTGCAGATTTAGAATCTCAAGAAGATAGAAAAGCTGTTTTCGAAGCATACTACAAACAATATGCTGATCATAAAAATATTTATGCTCAAATTTATAATACCGTCTTACAGAGAGATATTGCAGTTATAAAAACCAGAAATTACAAATCAAGTTTAGAATCATATTTATATTCTAACAATATACCTATGGAAGTTTATTCTAATTTAATCGAAGTTGCAAAAGATAATACAGAACCTATTAAAAGATATTACAAAATTAGAAAAGAGTATTTGGGACTAGAAAAGCATCATACATATGACTCTCTTGTCAGTTTGGCTGAAAGCACATCTAAGTTTACATATGATGAAGCTAGAAATCTATTTTTTGATTCAATTAAAGGTTTCTCTAAAGATTTCCAAGATAAAGCACATTCAGCCATAGAAGATGGATTTGTCGATGTTTTCGAGAAAGAAGGAAAACAAACTGGGGCTTATTCTTGGGGAGCAATAAATCAACATCCTTACATTCTTTTAAATTTCGATAATACTTTACACAGTGTATTCACTCTAGCTCATGAAGCAGGACATGCAATGCACTCATTATTTGCTGCTGAGAGTCAACCTGTAGCAACGCAAAGTTATACTATATTTGTTGCTGAGATTGCTTCAACATTTAATGAACATAATCTATTGGATCATTTTATAAATAACGCTAAGGCTACAAAAGAAGATAAGATTACTTTATTACAACAATCAATTGACGACATTATAGGAACATTCTACAGTCAAACACTATTGGCTGCATATGAGTTAAAAGCTCATGAGATGGCTGAAAATGGCGAAGCAATTACTTATGAATCTCTATCTTCAATTATGATTGATTTATTCAAAGAATTTTATGGGATTGACATTACTGAGGAAAATGGTAAAGAATTTGTTTGGGCATATATCCCTCATCTATATAACGCTCCATTTTATGTTTACCAATACGCAACTAGTTTTGCAGCATCATTAAAACTATATGAAATGGTAAAAGAAGATCCTAAAAATATTGAAAAACATATAAACTTGTTAAAATCTGGAGGTAATGATTTCCCAGTAAACCAAGTTAAAAAAGCAGGAATAGATTTAACAACCAAAGAAACATTTATGGCTGTTGTAAACCGTCTTAACAATCTACTAGATGAATTAGAGGTTGCATTAAAAGAATAATTATTGTATCATTTAATCAAGAAGATAACACGATGATTAGAATTAGTAATATTTTTAAGATTATCTAGCGAGTTTAGGAATGGTGTAAGCTAAACATAATCACTAATATGAATGGATCTATGAGTGGCATTAATAGTGCCCGTAAATCTTGCGTTAAAAGATCTAGTGCTAGATTATTCTAGAACAAAGGTGGTACCACGGATTTTATAAGTTCGTCCTTTCTTAAGGACGGACTTTTTTATTTTTAAAGGAGGAATTAATTATGAAAAGAATTTTATCAGGTATTCAGCCGACAGGTTCTATAAACATTGGAACTTATTTAGGAAGTGTCAAAAATTTTGTCAAGTTACAAGATAAAATGCCAGATTATGAGTTTTTTATCTTTATTGCTGACCTACACGCTATTACAATTTACAAAGATAAACAATTCTTAAGAACAAAGATTAAGGAACTAGCTGCATTGTATATAGCATGTGGACTTGATCCAAAAAGAGTGAATTTATTTATTCAATCAGAAGTGCCAGCTCACTCTCAAATGGCATATCTACTCCAGTGTAATTCATACATCGGAGAACTTGAAAGAATGACACAATATAAAGATAAAGCAAAAAAACAGGAATCAGGTGTTACTGTTGGTCTTTTCACATATCCAACTTTAATGGCTGCAGATATTTTACTATATGATCCAGATTTTGTACCTGTAGGTAAAGATCAAAAACAACATCTAGAGCTTACAAGAGATATTGCAGTTAGAGTAAACAACAAATATAATGATATCTTCACAGTTCCTGATCCTCTAATTGCTGAGGTAGGAGCAAAAATAAATAGTTTAACTGACCCTTCATCAAAAATGAGCAAAAGTGATTCAAACGAAAAATCAAGAATCAATATGTTAGATCCTGAGAATATTATTAAAAAAAGAATTAAATCTGCAATTACAGACTCACTTGGGAACGTCGCATATGATCCAGAAAACAGACCAGGAATATCAAACTTAATGACTATCTATCATGTAATATCAGATATGCCTTTCAAAGGAATTGAAAAAAAATATTCTGGTTTAGGATATAAAGATTTTAAAGAGGATTTAGGAGAAATAATATTCCAAGAATTAAAACCAATCCAAGATAGATACAAAGAACTAATCAACTCAAAAGAACTTGATGACATTTTGGATAAAGGTAGAGATAGAGCAAATCAAGTAGCGTATAAAAAAGTAATGAAATTTAATGACAGAATAGGTTTAGGAAGAAAAAGAAAATAAGTATAATTTTATACTTATTCGGTTTATCTAGGGGGACCACATAATGCAAAATACATCTCAAGATTTCGGCTTGTTTATTGATAAAATACGAATTTCAAGAAAGATACGACAAGATGATTTTGTTGATGGTATTTTATCTACAAGACAATACCTAAGATTTTTGAAAGGTGAATCTGCAATATCAAATGAGAAA
>CAYVZR010000009.1:0-23814 GCA_964456195.1 uncultured Candidatus Izemoplasmatales bacterium
GCTATATATGGACATATTTGTCAATAGAAAACCATTAAATGGTTTTCTTTTTATATAATTACTTTTAAGTTATTAATATATTTGCTATACTATTTATGAGTAATCAAAAATGAGGTGTTTTAATAATGGAGTTAGGTAGCATTATTAAAGGTGAGATTACGGCAATTAAACCATATGGTGCATTTGTGAAAGTGGATGAGGATTACATAGGACTTATCCATATATCAGAGTTTAGCGATGGTTTTGTGCGTGGTATAGAAGACTATGTAAATATAGGAGATGTTATAGACTTGAAAGTCTTAGACGTAATTAACAATAGACTTAGCTTAAGTTATAAGGCATTGCATAAGAAAAAGAAAAGATATAACATTGAATTGCTTACGGGTTTTGAACCTTTAAAAGAAGAACTAAATGATTGGATTGAAAATTATATTATGAAAAACGATGATTAATCATCGTTTTTTGTTAGATTATGTTGTATTTTATATACAATTTTATTGATTTATGGTACTATTTTAAGCGAGATACAGGAGGTATATATATGAGTAAATATTTGAAAGTAAATTATGGTAAAGCGCTAGAATTCGTTGATTCTAACGATTTTAATCTTTTTGAAGATGAGTTAAAAAAGGCTCATTCTACTGTCCATGAAAAGAGCGGACTTGGAAATGAATTTTTAGGTTGGGTAGATTTGCCTGTAAACTATGATAAACAAGAGTTTTTGCTAATTAAAGAATCGGCACAAAAAATTAGAAGTAATTCTGATATATTAATAGTTATTGGAATTGGTGGTTCATATCTTGGATCTAAGGCTGCAATAGAAATGTTAAATAAACATTTTAATAGAGACAAAGAGATTGAAGTTATTTTTGTCGGACACAATATTTCAAGTTCATATATTATGGATTTAGTAGATTATATTGATGGGAAAGACTTCTCTATAAACGTTATAAGCAAGTCTGGAACCACTACAGAACCAGCAATTGCATTTAGATTATTTAAAAAGCTTCTTATCGAAAAATATGGTAAAGAAGAAACAAAACATAGAATTTATGCTACAACAGATAAAGAAAAAGGAGCTTTAAGATCTTTAGCAATTAAAGAAGGATACACTACTTTTATTGTTCCTGATGATATAGGTGGAAGATTTAGTGTTCTAACAAGTGTAGGATTGCTTCCTATTGCAGTTAGCGGGATTAACATAGAAGAGATTATGAATGGTGCAAAAGACGCCTATAAAGAGTATTTAGATAACTCTATTGATAATGAAGCATACAAGTATGTTGCAATGAGAAATCTATTATATAGAAAAGGTAAAAAAATAGAAATGTTGATAAATTATGAGCCTTCTTTGTTCTATCTAGGAGAATGGTGGAAACAATTATTTGGAGAAAGTGAAGGAAAAGACAATTTAGGAATATTTCCTTCAAGCGCTTCATTTAGCACAGATTTACATAGTTTAGGACAATACATTCAAGATGGAGAAAGAATTATATTTGAAACAGTGTTGAATGTACAAAAATCGAGAAGAGAATTAATTATTGAAAGTGATGATCTTAACCTAGATGGGTTAAACTATTTAACTGGGAAAACAGTGGATTATGTCAACAACAAGGCATTTTTAGGAACTTTACTTGCACATACTGACGGCGGCGTACCTAATATAATTATTGATATTCCAGAGATTAGTCCTTATAGTTTTGGATATCTAGTATACTTTTTTGAAAAAGCATGTGCAGTTAGTGGATATATATTGGGTGTAAATCCATTTAATCAACCAGGAGTGGAAGATTATAAGAAAAATATGTTTGCTTTACTTGAAAAACCAGGATTTGAAAAACTTACAAAAGAACTTAAAAAGCGTTTGAAATAAATGCAAAGCGATTCTTAATTGAATTGCTTTTCAAATTCAGTATATCCGACTTGAGGTGTGTAAAATGGCAAATAAAAAAGTTGTATTTGCAGAATTATTATTAGTAGTTGTCACGATTATTTGGGGGTTAGGGTTTCCTATTACAAAAATTGCAGTAAATATGGGATATGGGGCTAGCACAATTATGGTTGGTAGGTTTGTCACTGCTAGTTTGTTGTTAACTGCGATTTATTATAAGAAATTGAAATTGATAAATAAAACCATACTTAAGTACGGAATCATAACTGGGGTCTTTTTGTTCTTTGGTTTTTACTTCCAAACGCTGGGTAATGTTTATACTACGCCATCTAAAAATGGTTTTATAACACAACTAAATATTGTATTTGTTCCGTTTTTGTATTATTTATTCTTTAAGAAAAAAGTAGATAGATATAATGTAATTAGCGTCCTTGTAGCTGTATCAGGAATGTTTTTACTTAGTTTTGATAAAACTGGATTTTCTGGAATAAATATAGGTGACTTTTTCACTTTCATATGTGCTATAATGGTTGCTCTACATGTTGTAGCAGCTAGTTTTTACCAAAAGAAGTATGATTTTGATCCTGCTTTATTTGTTATTATAAATATATATGCTTCAATGGTTCTTTCGGTGATATTTATGTTGATATTTGACACGTTTCCAAAGATTGTACTATTTGATTTGTGGCCATTACTTTTCTTGGGGGTATTAAATACCGCTTTTGGATTCTTAGTTCAAAGCTATGCTTTAAAAATAAGTTTGCCAACAAGAATAAGCCTGATAGTCGCTTTAGAAAGTGTTTTTGCAGTAATTGGATCAGTTCTTATTATAGGTGAGATATTAACTATTCAGATTGTTATTGGGGGGTTCTTAATAATCAGTGGTCTTATTATTACTGAATTGAAGCCATTCAAAAAAACAGAGTTTAAAAAGATATAACATCTTACTTGTGTTTTGATATTGATAGTTATATAATACAAGAATCATTGTTGTTGGAGGTGTTATTGTGAATGAAGTTTTATTAGAATGGATTGGGTATATTGCAAGTTCAATCGTACTTGTTTCCTTGTTGATGAGTTCAATAAAAAAATTAAGATGGATTAACTTATTTGGAGCTTTGTTATTTGGAGCTTATGGGTTTTTAATTGGCTCTTTACCTACTGGTTTTATGAATCTGGGAATAGTGATTATTGATATTTATTACCTTTCTAAAATGTACTTATCAAAAGAATACCTAAGAGTTTTGCCTATTGAAGGTGATACAAGCTATTTAAAGTATTTTTTAGATTATTATAAGAAAGATATTGAAAAATTTTTCGATACAACTAAATTAGACATAAGTAAGGCAGTAGTAAGATTATATTTGTTAAGAAATATGAACCCTGCAGGTATATTTGTATGTAACGAATATGATAATCATACACTTGAAATTGCTATTGATTATGTAATTCCAATGTATACGGATTTTAAAATTGGTTATTTTGTATTTGAGAAGCAAAAACTTTATTTTTTAGGAAAAGGATATAATAGATTTGTAGTTTTTACAAAAAATATTGATCATATTAAGTATATAAAAAAAATGGGATTCATTGAATCCAATTTTAACGGGGTTAAGGGATTTACAAAAGACATAAAATAAGGAGTTATCAACTGATAACCCCTTTTTATTTACTCGAACGCTCTGAAATGTATTGTTTTTCCTGTGCTTTTTACATCAATTGAGGTTACATCATAATAGCATTCCCCATCAGTTTGGTATATTTGAGGTGAAGTGAAAGTGGCTTTTATGTGTTTTCCTTTTGTATGGAATATATATTTTTTGAATTTAAGATGTTTACCTGTATAGATTGTTAAGAAGATGAATAATAAGAAAATCTTTCTAATTGAGTGGACAACTAATACATCAAGATTTTCATCATGTATGTTAGCTTGTGGAGCCATTTTCATACCACTACCTATATATTTTCCGTTATTAATAGATATTAAGTAAGCTTTTTTAAAAACATGCTCTTTTCCATCTACATTGATTGTTATAGGTTCAGGAATGTATTGAATTAGAGCTTTTATTGTACTTTTTATGTATCTATAAAATCTTTTGTTAGCACTCTTTTCCATCAAGTATAAAACGTAGCCATCTACCCCTATTCCTGCTCCATTAATGAAGTTAGTTTTTATTCCTGTATCTAGTATAGATTCCATAACATATTGTGGTGCTTCATCAGAACCTCTTAAGCTACGCATATAGTCATTTCCGGAACCGTTAGGCTTCAAATATATGTCTTGTGTAAAATCATAATTTACCGTTTCATTTACAAAGCGGTTGATAGTACCATCCCCGCCGAGTAAAATAACTTTATCAATGTCCTTTTTAGTATCCAAGTATTCTTTGATATTTTGAATTTTAAGAATATTTTTTAAACGAAAGGGTGTTTTATTTTTTTTATACTTTCTTATAAGTTTATTAGTTTGAATATTTGATTTTTTATTATTTGATAGTGGATTATATAGAATTAAATCCATGAATTATCACTCCTTTTATTAGAATTATATCATATGGATGATTTTATATACATATATTTAGAGTTTATATGATATAATTTTTTATATATAAAATATATATAATAGGTGATTAGATGTATAAAGAACTTGTGATTAATGATTTACATGAAATGAAGGTATTCGCAGAAGAAATTGGGGAAACTGTATTTCCTGGTTTTTTGCTTTGCTTAGAGGGAGATCTCGGTGCAGGAAAGACTACTTTTACTAAATATTTTGGTAAAAAGATTGGGGTTAAAGATATTATTAACTCACCTACCTTTACTATTCTAAAGATATATGAAGGAGAATATACTCTGTATCATATGGATGTTTACCGTTTAATGGGAATTGGAATGGATTATGAGTTAGAAGAGTATATATATGGGGATGGGATTTGCGTTATTGAGTGGTATAAAAATATTATCGAGAGTATCCCTAAGGAAAGATTAGTAATTGAAATAGAAATAATTGATTTGAATAAAAGATTATTGAAAATAGAAGGAACTGGTAAATATGAAGAAATCGTTAAGAAGATTAGTAATTGATTCAGCAACTAAATATCTATATGTGGCATTATATAGTGATTTAGTCTGTTTGGGAAAGTATTATGAAGAAGGAAACAATGATCATTCAGTTCAACTTATGAAAGAAATAGAACGAATTTTCAAAAATAATGAATGTAAGATTTCAGATTTAGATGAGATTATTATTGGAATTGGACCAGGAAGCTACACAGGGTTAAGAATAGGTGTAGTTGTAGCAAAGATGTTTGGTTGGAATAATGATATAAAAGTTTTATCAGTAAGTAGTTTAGCATTAATGGCAAGTAGTGTTATTAGTGAAAAAATGATTATTCCTGAAATAGATGCAAGAAGAGGGAATTCTTTTCTTGGAGGATATAAATATAATGGGAAAAGGCTAGAATTAGACATTGAGGAAAGAATGGTAAATCTAGAAGATTTTACTAAATCAGTTGCTAAAGACTATCAAATAGTAAGCAAAGGCGAAATGAATCTTGAAGTAATCCTTAATTCTAATTTACTAAATGAGGTAAAAGACATTCATTCACTTAGCCCTAATTATCTAAGAATTACAGAAGCGGAGAGAAATTTAAAGTAGTTTTTTCGATTCTAAAAAAGAAGAGCTATCAGCCAATGGAACTTAAGGATGTGATATTTTGAACATTAGAGTTAGGAAAATGGATTTAAGTGATATTTCTTTTGTATATGAAGAAGAAATAAAAATATTCGGGAAAAGTTTAGGAGAAAAAACTTTATACAATGAAATAATGTATAATGATTTATCTAGATATTTCATTGTTCTTGTTGATGATAAAAGAGTGGGATATGTTGGTAGTTGGCTTACTTTGCCAAATGCTGAAATTCTTAATTTGTTCGTCTTAGATAGGTTTAGGGGCAACAAAATAGGAAAATTATTGATGGAAAAGGTAATAGAAGTCTGCAATGAAAATGATATAGAAGTATTATCTTTAGAAGTAAATGTAAATAATAAATATGCAATAGATATGTATAATGATCTTGGATTTATAATTGGAAGTGTTCGAAAGAATTATTATAATAATAAAGAGGATGCTTTACTTATGATCAAAGAGTTAGGAGGTAAAAAGTGATTATATTAAGTGTAGAAAGCAGTTGTGATGAAACAAGTGTTAGTATAGTAAAAAATGGAAAAGAAGTATTAAGTAATATAGTATTAAGTCAAATTGATATCCATAGTGCATATGGAGGAGTTGTCCCTGAAATAGCTAGTAGAGAACATATTAAAGGAATAACAATGGTTTTTGAACAAGCATTAAAGGAATCTGGAATTGATAGAAAAGATATTGATTTGGTTGCTGTAACAAACGGTCCTGGTCTTATTGGAAGCCTATTAATTGGCGTAAATGCTGCAAAAGCTTTTGCCTTTAGTAATGATATTGAGATCGTTGGAGTACACCATATTGCAGGGCATATATATGCCAATGCAATAAAAGAAGACTTGGTATTTCCGCTTATTTGCCTTGTAGTTAGTGGTGGACACACCGAACTAATTTTAATGAAAGAGCATTATGATTTTGTAAAATTAGGAGAAACAATGGATGATGCTGTTGGTGAAGCATATGATAAAGTTGCAAGAACAGTAGGGCTAGGATATCCTGGAGGACCAATTGTAGATGAATTAGCCTTTGAAGGGAAACTAAACTACAAAATGCCTAATATAAGCTTAGGAGATAGCTATAATTTTAGTTTTAGTGGGATTAAATCTCATGTTATAAACTTAGTACATAATATTCAACAACGTAATGAGGAAGTAAATATACCTGATTTATGTGCTAGTTTTCAAGAAACCGTTTCAGAAGTACTAGTTTCAAAAAGTATTAGAGCAATTAAAGAATATAATGCAAAAATGTTTATTATTGCTGGAGGAGTTGCGGCAAATAAAGGTTTAAGAAATAAAATAAGTAAGAGGATAACTAATGTAAAAGTAGTAGTCCCTTTATTTGAATACTGCACAGATAATGCAGCAATGATAGCTATTGCTGGATATTATCAGTATTTGAAAAATCATAAAACTGATGATATGAGCTTAAATGGGACATCAAGAATGGTTTTAAAATAAAATAATTAAGTTATCTTAAGTAGTTACTGATGTAGAACAAGACAAGTATATTTCATAGCTTAAAATTATAAAATTCATAAAATATTCACATATTTTCTATATACTAGGGTTGTATAAGAAAGAATTGAATGGAGGAAACACAAATGACAAAATTATTTTTGGCGATTTTTATACCAATACTATTTATTTTAGGAACACCTGTGTTAATTGGTGCTATAATGTATGACGGTAGTGGGGATCAAGATATGCCTACTTATCTATATACAGAAGATGCAGATGCAGAGAAAATGTTATATAAAGAACTTAGTGATTCTATATCTGATGTTGAATCAGAATTAACTACAGATATGGTATTCAATTTACACCAAGATATTATTAACACTGCAATATTTGAACTATTCTCAGCTGAGGATGTAAATCCTAACTATATGCCAGGAGAAGACTGTGATAGTGATGAATGTAACTTCGTATTTAGTGAAGTTCAACAAGTAGAAGGGTTCGATATTGGGCTTAGAATTGTTGGTGCATGGGTAGATTTTCAAGATGACAAATTTATTGCAAATTTATTCTTAGAAATTAATTTTGATAATGGATTTGCTTATAAAACTATTATTGAAGTTCATTTCTCATTTAGAGATTTACCAGATAAATACGAATTAGAGTTTGAAAAAATTCAAATCGGGAGTTTACCAATTCCTAAAGCTCTAATTTCATCTGTACTTGATTTAGTTGACAAACAGATTGATCAAGTGGATATACAGGAACAAGCCGATGATATGCCTATAGGAGATTTAGATATTTCTAGTATGTCATATACTTTAATGAAAGATGATATATTAGCAGAACTTCAAAGTTCTCAAGAGGGTGGAGATGAAACTGGTGGTGTTTTAGCTCAAGAAGTTTTATCAATTATATTTGATAATGAGTTAATTAAATTCTCGTTTGAAGAAGAAGAATTTCTCTTAACTGCAGCAATTTCTAAATTCAAAAGTGAAGAATCAGATATTCCATCATACCTTTACGATTTGCATGATAGAGTAATTATTGATGATGTTGAAGTAATTGGAGATTATAATCCTCTTTTATTCGATATGGAGAGTTATTTAATTGATAAATTTACTGAATATGTATTCAATTATGCTTTGGCACCTGACAGTGACTTTACAATCAATGAAAGAACATTTAATAAAATCATTTATTCAACAACTGATGGTTTTTCAGACACAAGAACGACTTATGAATATGTAAACGACTTAGGAGAAATTGAAATTATTGATATAGGATTAAAAGCTATTTGGTTTGAGTTAGCTCCTGATGAAATCTATATTAATGCATTATTTAGAATTGCAGGAATCGATTCATTACTTCAAATAGTGGCTTCAGAAGTACCAACTTCTTCAACAGCTGAATTAGCATTTGAATTTACTGAAATTTCATTTGGTAAAGATGAAGGCGAATTTGAACCGGAATACTTAGGTATAACTGAATTGGAAGTATTCACGGATTTATTTGAATCAATGGATAGTATTCCATTTGGTACATTTGCTGACGGTGTTTTAACACTTAGTGCTAGTAGCTTAACAGACTTAATGCAAGATGGATCTACAGAAGGGGCTATTATTGTTAATGAAATTAGTTTAGTTCAAGACGGAATAGTACTAGATATTGAGCCTTCAATGTATACAGACTTATTAGATGCATTTACAACAGGACTTAATGAAGTACTTGAAGATCCAGCATTACTTACAGGACTTGAAGATGCACTTGATACAGAGACAGATGGACCAGAACAAGATGTATATAATGGTGTAGTTGCCCTTCAAACAGAATTGTTAGATGAAGGAGAAGTAGATATAGAACTTGTTACCGGTCTTGTAACTGATATGTTTGAAAACTTCGAAGATATGGACCCAGAATCTCAAACTGCATTCTTAGAAGCATTTGAAGACTTAATTGGTGATGCATTTGGAGACATATATTCTAGTTTAGAAACAACACCTTAATAAAAAAAGTTAAAATAAAATATAATATTTATAATTTTAGATAAGATATAACCCACATATAGAAAAACCCTTAGTAAAACAAAGGGTTTTTCTTGCAGGTTATGATATTTCACAAATAATTATTGAAACAATGTGTATTTTAGCAGATGATGAATATGAGCTTTTTAGTTCTGAATTAGAATAAGAATCATAATCAGATAGATTGGAGGGATACTTTGAAACCTGGCGAAGAATTAATGTTACTGCTTGAATTAAATGAGTGCGATATTCTTAAATATAAGCTAAAAAAACAACTGGAATTTGAAGACTCTGGTAATTTAGAGTTATATAAGCAGAAGAATTTCGCAGATTTAATAGTAAATCACTATTCATTTGATGAAAATGAAGACTTTTTACATCGTAATCCCTTAAATTACCAATCTGATTGGGATAGAAGTGTTGTCAGTATAGACCAATTCTTATTTACTCATCCTGAAATGGATGAGGAAATGTGTTTTAAAGACTTATTAGCATTAGAAGATATGAATGCGATTAACAAAGATAGAATTCTATATGATAACTTGGATAATTGGGAAGAAGAATATAGAGAAGCAAATGTAATCAAGATGGAAAACCTAAGGGAAATGATGAAATTACTTCCTAGAAGAAGTAGCAAGTATCGAAAACCTGGTATAGCAGGGCTTTTTATTAATATTTTACTTATTTTTGTTGGTATCATGATATATTTAAATCCTGAGTTTATTCAATCTTCATCACTTGTTATCGTACCTGAACTAGTAGTTGATTTAAATCAATTGCTATATGATACTCAATGGTTTTCATTTTTAGGACTTGCTTCTATCTTATTGCTGGTATTATATGTAATACTTAATAATGCTTTTTCAAGGTTTTCAAGAGATTTTAGAAGTGAAAAAAATAAATATGCTGAAAGAACTTTTGACAAATGGGAAAAAGAAATGAAAAAATCACAACTTAAACAGTCTAGAATACTCAATGATTACGCTGATTTAGTTATTAAAGAGCCTTCTAAAAGCTTTTTAAAACTAAAAACACTCATTGGTCCAGAGCTGTTAATGAATAAATTTAAAGCATATGTACGAAGGGTTGAAAGTAGACATGATTGGATGACTAAACATTATTCTATAGTAATGTTTTGTTTTAGAACCTTGTTTATTGCATCTCTATTTATGTTTATCATATTTATGTTTGCTGGATTTGCCTTTTTAAGGGGGTGGATTGGTGTTTAAAAATAAAAAGAATAAACGTGAAGAGAATTTCGTAAATGACGAAATAGTTGTAGATACAATCTCACAAAAGTCAGAAGAAAAAGTAAAAACTATTAAGGATTCAAATCAAGAAGTTAAGCAAGAGAGAGCAGATAAAATAGAAAAATCTTCAATTTCTATGTTTCCCGAAATTGAAAATGGATTTAGAATAATAGGAAAAGAAGATAGAGAAGAAGCATTAAGAAATGATGAAAAGATTTTTGAGACATCAGTTTGTTCTAATGATGAAAAAGATGTTTTAGCAAGTAATAATCAAGATTTTGTAGCAGAACATATTGTAGATAAAGAACCTTTATATACAAAAGAAGATATCGAAGAAGAAATAAGTGAAGATAGCGCAGAAGACATCGCCATTTTTGATGAAATTGTTAAAGAAGGTATTAAGAAAGATATAAATGAGTATTTTGAAGAAGGAAAGAAAAAAAATAGAAAACTAATGAAAACAAAAGAAAAGAAAAAGTCGAAAAGACAACTAAAAATAGAGCGAGAGTTCGTTGAAATTAAAGACGAGGAATTTTTTATATTTGAAGGTGAGAAGTATAGAAAAATAGAAGATTTTATCAAATATCTAGATGAACATTACAAAGAAATTGATAAAATCGCTCAAAAAGTACTTACTAATGAGCATTTTTATGAATGGGTAAGTAAAAGTAGTGGTGTTTTTGATGAGAGCCTGAAAAAATTTAAAGAAATTAAAGAAAAAATCGAGAAATAAGTCTTTTCTCGATTTTATATTGTATAATTATCTTATGTATTATAGAATATCACATATATATTAAGAGGTGATTTTTATGAAAATTCAGCAGAAAACCCTATTTTATAAGATTTAACATTTAATAATGAACGTAACCAATAATTTAGAAAAGGGTGAAAATAATGGAAATAAGTCATTTCATAAACACAATAATTGAAGAAGATATTAAATCAGGGAAACACGATAGAGCAATAACAAGGTTTCCTCCTGAGCCTAATGGATTACTACACTTAGGACACGCAAGAGCGATAATCACTAACTACTCAATGGCTAAAACTCATGGAGGTTATTTTAACTTACGATTTGATGATACAAATCCAGTAAAAGAAGACATTTCTTTTGTTGAAGCTATTAAAAAGGATATCGCTTGGTTAGGCTGTGAATGGGAAAACTTGTTTTTTGCAAGTGATTACTTTGACGAAATGTACAATAGAGCAGTTCTACTGATAAAAAAGGGAAAAGCATTTGTAGATGATTTAACTGCGGATGAAATTAAAGAATATAGAGGGAATTTAACTACTCCGGGTAAAGACAGTCCTTATAGAAATAGAAGTATTGAAGAAAACCTAGAATTATTTGAAAATATGAAGAACGGTGTTTATGCTGATTCTAGTAAGGTTTTAAGAGTTAAAATAGATATGACAAGTCCAAACATGAATCTAAGAGATCCAATTATATATAGAGTTCAAAGAGCTTATCACCATAACACTGGTGATAAATGGTGTATCTATCCAATGTATGATTATGCACATCCTCTTGAAGATGCTATTGAAGGGATTACCCATAGCTTATGTAGTTTGGAATTTGAAGATCATCGTCCTTTATATGACTGGGTTATTGAAAACTGTGAAATGGAATGTGTCCCTAGACAAATAGAATTTGGGAAACTAAAAATTGCAGGAAAAGTAATAGGTAAAAGATATTTAAAACAACTTGTTGATAATAATAAAGTAATTGGATGGGACGATCCTCGTCTAATCACAATAAGCGGTCTTAGAAGAAGAGGAATACCCGCAGATGCAATTAAAGACTTCATATTCTCTTTAGGTCTTCCAAAAAGCCAAGGAGACACAGAAATTGATATGTTATACCAAATAGTAAGAGACCACTTAAAAGCAACTGCACCTAGGACTAATGCTATTTTGGACCCTCTTAAGTTAGTCATTGATAATTACCCAGAGGGTGAAGTGGAGTACTTAGAGGCAGAAAACAATCGTGAAAATGAAGAGTTAGGTACAAGACAAATCCCCTTCAGTAAATATATCTATATCGAAAGAGAAGATTTCATAGAGGAAAAACCAAACAAGAAATGGAAAAGACTAGCTCTTGGTATTGAAGTTAGACTAATGCATGCTTATTTTGTAAAAGCAAATTCAGTTGTAAAAGACAGCGAAGGATTTATTACAGAAGTTCACTGTACATACGACAAGGAAACTAAATCTGGTTCTGGATTTACTGATCGAAAACCAAATGGAAATATTCACTTTGTCGATGCAACACATAACTTGCCTGCAGAGATAAGATTATTTGAAGAACTCATTCTAGATTTTAAAAATAAAGATATTCCGTTTATCGAAAAGATAAATCCAGATTCTTTAGTAATTAAGAATGGTTTTGTAGAAGAAAACATGAAACCAAATATTGGTGATAGATTTCAATTTACTAGAAATGGCTATTTTAGTGTAGATCAAGACTCAAAAGAAGACTCGTTAGTATTTAATAGAATTGTTTCTTTAAGGTCTTCGTTCAAAAAAAAGACTAACTAAAATACTCGTTTTACTTGCAATATAGCAAATATGGTGTATTATGAAATAGACCTAAATAAAACAATAATGTATTATAAAAAAAACTAACATTTGTTACTTATATATTTTATAAAGCAGTATTTGTAGTATTAGGATTAAAATATGGAGGTAACAAACATGACTGGAAAAGTAAAATGGTTTAATTCTGAAAAAGGATACGGGTTCATCACAACTGATGAAGGAAATGACATTTTTGCTCATTATTCTCAAATTCAAAAAGACGGTTTCAAATCTTTAGAAGAAGGCGAAAGAGTAGAATTCGAAGTAGTTGACGGAGACAAAGGTCCTCAAGCATCTAATATCGTATCTATCTAATTTGTAAATTAAGCCGTTTATAACGGCTTTTTTTCTTGCATTTTTTTTGATATAATTACATGAGGTGATATTATGACAAAGTTTACTGAGGACGTTTTAGAGATTATAAAAATGATACCTAGAGGTAAAGTAATGACTTATGGACAAATTGCAGCTTACGCAAACAATCCAAGAGGAGCAAGACAAGTAAGCAGAATCTTGCATTCAATGAGCTCTTCACATAATTTACCTTGGCATAGAGTGATTAATTCTAAAGGATCAATTTCTTTGACAGGTGAGGCTGGATTCGTTCAAGGAGCTATGCTATCTGATGAGGGAATTACAGTAATCAACAAGAAGATTGATTTAAGAAAACACTTGCATAAAATACTCTAAATTTGATTAGTAAAGCACTATCTTTTTAGTGCTTTTTTTGTTATAATTTAAGTAGGTGATTGAATGAAAAATTTACTAGAAAAACTAAACTTGAAGCAAAGAGAAGCAGTTCTTAAAACTGAAGGTCCAGTAATAGCTATCGCAGGTGCAGGAAGCGGTAAAACAAGCGTTCTTACTACAAGAATCGCTTATTTAATATTTGAAAAAAATGTCCATTATGAGAATATTTTGGCAATTACTTTTACTAATAAAGCAGCTAATGAAATGAAACATAGAGTGCATGAAGCAACCGGAATCAATACATCACAAATGTGGATTAGTACATTTCACTCAATGTGTGCAAAAATACTTAGAGAACATATTGAATTTTTAGGGTATAAAAGAAACTTTCAAATCATAGATGATGATGATGTAAATCAACTTATAAAAAGCATATTAAAGAAAAGTGGATATGATATAAAAGTCTATAATCCAAAAATTGTAAAAGGATACGTCTTAAAACTTAAGTTTGATATTTCCTTACTTTCTGATATTGAAGAACCATTTAAAAGTGTTGTTAAGATTGTCTTTAAGAAATACCAAAACAATTTACTTAGAAATAATCTAGTTGATTTTGAAGATTTATTAGTATTAACTATTAAATTACTTGAAACTAATGATGAATTAAGAAAATACTACACAAAAAAGTTTCAGTATATATTAGTTGATGAGTTCCAAGACACAAATAATGTCCAATATAGACTTATTAGTTTGTTGGTAGGAGAGAATAAAAACTTATTTATAGTAGGAGACGAAGATCAGAGTATTTATGCATTTAGAGGTGCAAATATTGAAAATATTAATAAATTTAAAAGAGAATACCCTGATTATCACCTAGTTCTTTTAGAAGAAAACTATAGAAGTTCAAACACTATATTAAGCGCTGCAAACCAGATTATTAAAAATAATTCTAAGAGAGTACCTAAAACCTTATTTTCAAATCTTGGTGATGGAGCTAAAATAGTTCATTTTAAAGGAGTTACAGCTAGAGATGAAGTTGAGTTTGTTGCTCTTAAAATAATGAAACTAGCCAGACAAGGTTATAAATATAATGATTTCGCCATATTATACAGAGCTAATAGTACTTCGAGGGTGTTTGAAGAAGTATTTATGCAAAAACAAATTCCTTATAGAATTTATGGAAATACTAGTTTCTTTAAAAGAAGAGAAATAAAAGATTTTACCGCATATTTAAGATTAATAGTGAATTTAGACGATGCTTACAGTTTTATGAGAGTAATAACAACACCTAAAAGGGGTATTGGAGCGGTTACACTGGATAAATTAATTGAATTTGCCGCAGATAATTCTTTAGATTTAATGCAAGCAGTCGACAGAGCAAGTGAAATTCTAGGGAAAAGTGTTTGTATCAAATTAGCGGAATTTAAAAATATGATTTTAGACTTTAAAATGAAATTAGATGATTTATCATTTAATGATTTTGTAGATTACATTTTAGAGAAGTCAGGTTATGTTAAATCACTGGAGCGTGATGACAAAGGTGATGTAAGATATGAAAACTTATTAGAATTTAAGACAATTTTAAGCGAAAATGAAGAAATTTATAAAGATTTATCAAAAGAAGAGATATTAGTATACTTGTTAGAAGATATTAGCCTGAAGAGTGAAGAGAGACAAAAAGACATTATAGATGGTGTTACATTTATGACTTTACATGCAGCTAAAGGTCTTGAATTTAGAGTAGTGTTTCTTGTAACATTGGAAATGGGTATGTTTCCTCTTAATAGAAGTATGCAAAGTAAGAAAGATTTTGAAGAAGAAAGAAGATTAATGTATGTTGGTGTAACAAGAGCAAAAGAGTTATTATTCTTAACTAATGCAAATGTAAGACAAACTTACGGTGAAACTAATCAAAACAAAGATAGTTGTTTTATTCAAGAAATCAGTGATGAGTTATTAGATACTAAAGGCTATTCTGAATATATAAACAAGCCATATGTATCAAATAATCATTTCAGTAATAAGGCTTTAAATAGAGCAAAACAAATAAATCTAGATAACTACAAGAAGAATGATCTAAATAAAGGTGATAAAGTAAATCACACCAAGTTTGGATTAGGTCTTGTTATAAGTGTTGCTGGGGATAATTGCATTATTGCATTCCCTCATCCATATGGTATAAAAAAATTACTTAAAGATCATGCAGCATTAAGTAAAAACTAAAATTTTAATATGATATAATAATATAATAAGTGTGGTGATTTTATGAAGGCTAAAAACAGAATCAATGAATTAACAAAGGTGCTCGATAAATTTAGTTATGAGTACTATGTTTTAAGTAACCCTACAGTGAGTGATCAAGAATTTGATGCATTACTGCATGAGTTAATTCATTTAGAAGAAGAAAATCCAGAACTAAAGTCTCCAGATTCTCCTACAATGAGAATCGGAAACGTTGTCTTGGACAAATTCGAGAAAGTAACTCATGATGTACCTATGATGAGTATTTCGAATGCTTTTAATGAAGAAGAATTAAGAAGCTTTGATGAAAAAATTACAAAAGTTGTTGGAAAAGTAAATTATAATGTTGAATTGAAGATTGACGGTTTAGCTGGTTCTATAAAATATAAAAATGGTAAACTTATTTTAGGAGCATCTAGAGGAAATGGAGTTATTGGCGAAAATATTACTTCAAATATAAAAACAATTAAATCTCTACCATTAAAAATTGATTATATGAAAGACTTAGAAGTTCGTGGAGAAATCTTTATGAGCAAAAAATCTTTTAAATCAGCGAATATTGATAGAATAGAAAATAAACTTGAAGAATTCAAAAATCCTCGTAATGCAGCTGCGGGTAGTATTAGACAACTTGACAGTAAAATAGTTTCTTCTAGAAATTTAGATATGTTTATTTATAGTATTGTTAAGCCGAAAGACCACGGGTTTAGTAATCATTCAGAGGCATTATTGAATATGAAAAAACTAGGATTTAATATTAATCCTTTAAGTAAGATATGCAAAAGTATTGACGAAGTTCTAGAATTCATCGATTTACATTCAAAAGAGAGAAACAATTTAAAATATAAAATTGATGGAATTGTCATAAAAATTGATAATATCAATTTATATGACAAAATAGGATATACTGCAAAAAGTCCTAAATGGATAATAGCTTATAAATTCCCAGCTGAAGAAGTAATCACTAAGATAAACAGTATTACTTTCCAAGTAGGACGAACAGGCCAAATAACACCTGTAGCTAATTTAGATCCTGTTAGTGTACAAGGAAGCACAGTAAGCAGAGCTACTCTTCATAATGAAGATTATGTAATAGCTAAAGACATCAGAGAGAGTGATTACGTTATTATCAGAAAAGCAGGGGATATTATTCCTGAAGTAGTTAGTGTTTTAAAAGAAAGAAGACAAACAAGCAGTGTTCTGTTTTCAATGATAACTGAGTGTCCAGTTTGTAAAAGCAAACTTGTAAGAAAAGACACTGAAGCGGACCATTATTGTGTAAATCCTTTATGTGATGCAAAAAAAATAGAAGGACTAATTCACTTTGCTTCTAGGAAGACTATGAACATAGAAGGACTGGGAGTTCGCTTTGTTGAGCAATTTTATAATGATGGTTTTTTGAACACAATTAAAGACATTTATTTGCTACATTTGCATAGAGAAGAATTAATTATCAAAGAAGGATTCGGAGTAAAAAGTATTGATAAGTTGCTAAATAATATCGAAATTAGTAAAAAAAGCAATCTAGATAAATTCTTATTTGGACTTGGAATCAGACACGTTGGTGAAAAAGTTGCCAAAGTAATTGCAAATAATTATAAAAATCTAGATAATATAGGTAATTGGGTCTTTGATGATTTAGTTAACATTGATGAAATTGGAGAAGTAATTGCTAAAAGTGTTATTGATTTCTTCAGAGTTGAAGAAAATGTAACTTTGATCAATGACTTAAAAGATTTAGGACTTAATACATCATATATTAGTCATGTAAAAGAAAAGGATGAATTTAGTGGGAAATCTTTTGTTTTAACAGGGAAACTAGAAATCTATAAAAGAGATGAAGCAAAAGGTATAATTGAGTCACTAGGCGGAAAAGTATCTGGAAGTGTAAGTAAAAAAACAGATTACTTAGTAGCTGGAATTGACGCAGGAAGTAAACTTAAAAAAGCGATTGAACTAGGCGTTAAAGTTATTACAGAAAGTGAATTTAAAGACTTACTAAATAGGTGATATTATTATGTTAAACGAAATTGTAATTAAAGGTGCAAAAGAAAACAATCTTAAAAATATAGATTTACGTATTCCTAAAAATAAACTAGTTGTTATGACTGGTCTTAGTGGGAGTGGTAAGTCTTCTTTAGCATTTGATACGATATATAAAGAAGGACAAAGAAGATATGTAGAGAGTCTAAGTGCTTATGCTAGACAATTTTTAGGGAACATGGAGAAACCTGATGTTGAAAGCATTGAAGGTCTTAGCCCTGCCATAAGTATTGATCAAAAAACTACTTCAAAGAACCCAAGAAGTACAGTTGGTACTGTAACAGAAATATATGATTATCTAAGATTACTATATGCACGAATAGGAAAACCGGTATGTCCAATTCACAATATCGAAATCTCTTCTCAAAGTATTGAACAAATGACTGAAAAAGTTCTAGAAATAGCTGAAGGTAGAATTATTATCTTGGCTCCTTTAGTAAAAGAAAGAAAAGGAACTCATCAAAAAGTCTTTGAACAATTAAAAAAAGATGGTTACGTGAGAGTAAGAGTAAATGGAGAAATAGTTGATTTAGATAACGACATAGAAATGAATAAAAACAAAAGATATACTATTCAGGCAGTTGTAGACAGACTTAAAATGAAAGACGGGATAAGAAGTCGTTTGTTTGAAGGTATTGAAACTGCAGCTAATTTAGGAGAAGGCAAGGTCGTAGTACTAATTAACGACGTTGAACATCTATTTAGTGAACATTATGCATGTCCTAAGTGTGATTTTAGCATAGGGGACTTACAACCAAGATTATTCTCTTTTAATGCACCATATGGTTCTTGTCCTGAATGCCATGGACTTGGATATAAAAGAAAAATCGATCCTAAATTATTAGTTCCAGATGAAAATATATCAATAGTAAATGGCGCAATTAGGGGATGGAAAAACACTGATACATATTCATTTTCAATGTTGAGACAAACCGCAAAATACTATAAAATCGATTTAACCAAGAAATTCAAAGATCTAACTCAAGAAGAGATAGATATTGTTTTTTATGGAAGTAAAGATGAAATGAAATTCGTTTTCGGTGGGAAAACTGAAGATGGATATAAACATCAAAAGAATGGATTGTTCGAAGGAGTAATTACACAGTTTGAAAGAAGATATTTGGAAACTAATTCTCGATTTATAAGAGGATGGATAGAAGGATATATGTCTGAGAGTGCTTGTAAAGTTTGTAAAGGAAAGAAACTTAATGAAAAAGCTTTAAGTGTTAAAGTAGGAGGAATAGATATTATGACTCTTACTGATTATTCAGTTAAAGATACAATTAAGTTTTTTCAAAATATAGAATTAAACGAAACAGATCAAAAAATTAGTGAAATGGTTTTAAAGGAAATAATTGAACGACTAAGTTTCTTAGAAAATGTCGGACTAAATTATCTCACTTTATCAAGACAATCAGCTACATTAAGTGGTGGAGAAAGTCAAAGAATAAGACTAGCTACTCAAATTGGTTCACAGCTTACCGGAGTGCTTTATGTCTTAGATGAACCGAGTATCGGTCTTCATCAAAGAGATAATGATAAACTTATAAATACACTTAAAAAGATGAGAGATTTAGGAAACACTTTGATTGTTGTTGAACATGATGAGGAAATAATGTTTAAAGCAGATCAGATTATTGATATTGGACCAGGAGCTGGATTATATGGCGGAGAAGTTACTTTCCAAGGGACTATTGATGAAATATTGGTAGATGAAAATAGTATTACAGGTAAATACTTATCTGGTCGTTTAAAGATAGAAGTTCCAGAAAAAAGAAGAAAGCACACTAACGGATACATTGAAATAAAAGGTGCTAGACAAAACAATTTAAAGAATATTAGTGTTAAAATTCCAAAAGGTTTACTTACGGTAGTTACTGGTGTAAGCGGGAGCGGAAAGAGCAGTTTAATAAACGAATGTTTATACAAAGGATTATCAAACCAGATTCATCGAAAAAAAGTACCAATGGGTGATTTTGATAAACTACTTGGAACAGAAAACTTTGAAAAAATCATTAATATTGATCAATCTCCTATTGGAAGAACACCAAGAAGTAACCCTGCAACTTATACAGGAGTTTTTGATGATATAAGAAATATTTTCGCACTTACAAATGAAGCTAAAATTAGAGGCTACAACAAAGGACGATTTAGTTTTAATGTAAAAGGTGGTAGATGTGAAACATGTGGGGGAGATGGCCTCATTAAGATAGAGATGCACTTCTTACCTGATGTTTATGTACCATGTGAAGTTTGTCATGGGAAACGATACAATACGGAAACACTAGAAGTAAAATATAAAGGTAAAAACATATCTCAAATTTTGGATATGACCATTGAAGAAGCTGTAGTATTCTTTAAAAATATTCCGAAAGCTTTTGCTAAATTAAAAACATTGAATGATGTTGGTCTAGGATATCTTAAAATTGGACAACCAGCACCGACATTATCTGGTGGGGAAGCTCAAAGAGTAAAACTAGCAAAAGAGCTTCATAAAAGAATTACATCTAATACATTATATATATTAGATGAACCTACTACAGGTCTTCATACGGACGATGTTAAGAGATTACTAAAAGTAATTGATCACATTGTTGAACTTGGAGCAACAGTTGTTATTATTGAACATAATTTAGATGTTATAAAATTAGCAGATCATATTGTTGATTTAGGTCCAGAAGGTGGAGATATGGGTGGAAAAGTTATCGCAACTGGAACACCAGAAGTTATAGCTAAAAATAAAAAAAGTTATACAGGAGAATATTTGAAAAAAGTTTTAGAGGTGTAAAAGATGAATGACATGAAGAAAAGTGATGATTTAGAAGAAGAGATAGTAGAAGAAAATATAGTAGATGAAAAAGAAGAACTCGAAACTCTCTTAAAAGCGATAGAAGAACTAGAAGAGATGAAGAAAAGAGAAGGAAAACTTCGAAAGAAATCAAAAAAGTTCATTTCCATTGAATTTGGAAGTGCTTTTCATCGTAATTTCTATATTAATTTTATTTTTAATTTTATATTGAATCTCACTTTAATCTTTCTTGTAATTGAGATATTTAATTTTGCAGAATATACTGATATCATATATATAGTTATTCTCGCCTTAACTTACACGTTTTTTGAAACTATTTACCGAATATATGTCTTATATAATCATTTTTCATTTGTAATAAAATCAATTGGATTTGTGTTTTACTTTGGTTATGTGGTAATATTTTATTTACTTGATGTAATCTTATTTGATGAGAGTTTTAATTTTTACAATGAAACGCTATTAGTTGTGTTTGTAGGGATATTTACTCTAATTAGGTATATAATAGGCAGTATGATAATTCAAAGCTTTAGAAAAAGAAATTTGAGATAAATTTATTTATCTAACATATTAGAATAGAGGTTATGATTATGCATATTTTTGATCCAATCCCCAGAGAGTTTATAGATTTAGGATTTATTGTTTGGTATAAGTACAGTTTGATGATATTACTAGGTATTATTTCAGCTATTATACTTGGAATCAGAGAAGGTAAGAAAATAGGAATTACATCTAATGAAATATTAGATGGAGTTATTATTGTAGTCCCGTTATCAATAATAGGAACAAGACTATGGTATGTAATATTTGAATGGGGACAATATAAGAATGATTTAATAAGAATATTCCAAATAACTGATGGAGGTCTCGCTATTCATGGGGGATTTATCACAGCTTTTGTTGCTTCATATTTTTATTGTAAGATTAAAAAAATAAATATCTTGGGAGCTTTTGATCTAATGGCACCAGGGTTCTTAATTGCTCAAGCATTTGGAAGATGGGGTAATTTCTTCAATCAAGAAGCTCATGGTGGAGTAATTGGTGGCGCAGTAAATCATGTTCCTAATTTATCACTTGATGATCAAAGATTATTTTTAACTGACAAATTACATTTGCCAGATTTTGTTACTAATCAGATGTATTTAGATCCATCAGGACCTGATGCATTAAATTATTACCATCCAACATTCTTATATGAGTCTGTATGGAATTTATCTGGATTTATCTTGATGCTTATTCTAAGAAGAACAAAATTGCTTAGGGTTGGAGACTTGCTTTCAGTTTATCTGATTTGGTATAGTGTAGGTAGATTCTTCATTGAAGGCATGAGAACAGATTCTCTTTATATAGGAAATACCGGACTTAGAACTGCCCAAATCATTTCATTATTGATGATTGTTGGGGGTATTGCTTTCTTAGTAATAAATCGTAAAATAATAAAATCTAAGCGTTATTATAAATTACTTGAGGAAAATGCTTTATAATATAAGACGAGGTGATATATATGAATAATTATGATGTAATAATTGTTGGTGCTGGACCTGGTGGGATGACTGCTGCGCTCTACACTCAACGAGCTAATTTAAAGACTTTGATGCTAGAAAAAGCTGCTCCTGGTGGAAAGATGATGACAACGTATGAAGTTGAAAACTATACAGGACTTGGAAAAGTTTCTGGATTTGAAATCAGCGAAAAAATGTTTAATCATACACAAGAACTAGGTGTTGAATACAAATATGGAGATGTTTCAAAAATAGTCGATTTAGGAAACTATAAGGAAATACATACTGCATCTGGAGATGTATATACAACTAAAGCAGTAATCATTGGAACAGGTACAGTTCCACGTGGTACAGGTGCACCAAATGAAGAAAGATTAACGGGAAGAGGCGTTAGTTGGTGCGCAATTTGTGATGGAGCATTCTTTAAGGACCTAGATATTATGGTTATTGGTGGCGGAAATAGTGCCATTGAAGAAGCGACATATTTAACTAAAATGGTAAAACACATTACTGTTGTTAATATTTTAGAAGACCTTCAAGCTGATGCAAAAGCAGTTGGAGAAGCAAAAGCGACTAATAAGATGGATTTCTTACTAGGATATGAAGTTGTATCTTTTAATGGAGAAAACAAACTTGAATCAGTAACAATCAGACATGCAAAAACCAAAGAAGTACAAGACATTCCTGTGGAAGGTGTATTTGTGTTTATTGGACAAATTCCAGAAACTGGTTTTATTAAAGATTTAGGGATAACTAATAAATGGGGATATATTGAAGTTAACACAAAAATGGAAACAAAAGTTCCGGGAATCTTTGGAATTGGTGATGTATTAGATAAAGAATTACGTCAAATTATTACTGCTGCAAGTGATGGTTCTATTGCTGCTGTTGAAGTATCAAAATATATAAACGGACTAAATAAAAAACTATAGAGGAGCTTATGCTCCTTTTTGATTATTTATAGACTTTTAGGGCCAGTAATGGTATAATCAAATAACTTAATGGAAGGTTTGATACTATGAGTTTTGCATCAGATACTAAAAGCGAATTATTAAGCTTAAAGGCCGATAAATGCTGCAAAATAGCAGAATTATCTGCTCTTTTAACATTGAACGGGAATATAAATTTATCAAGTGATGGTCTTAGAATCGAATTTCAAACAACCAACATTCAAATAGCTAGAAAAGTTATTAAAAACACTAAAGAATTATATAGAATTGATGTTGACATCTTATCAAAAAAACAAATGAAACTTAAGAAACGCGATATATATATTATTGTTATTAGAAATAAAGCAAATGAAATTATAAATGAATTAGGACTAATGAATACTAATGAAAATTCATTTCAAGGAATTGATGATACTTTAATTCTAAAGGAGTGTTGTAAAAGATCATATTTACGTGGAGCATTTTTAGCTTCAGGATCGATTAATTCTCCCGAAAGCAGTAGTTATCACTTAGAAATTCATTCTAATGATGAACCACATGTAAATGCATTGAAAGACTTAATGAATTATTTTAATTTGAATGCAAAAGTAACAAAGAAAAAAAGAGGGTTCATCGCCTATATAAAGGAATCTGAAAAAATCGCAGATTTTATTAGAGTAGTTGGAGCTATTAATGCTTTATT
>CAYVZR010000009.1:23914-31106 GCA_964456195.1 uncultured Candidatus Izemoplasmatales bacterium
AATCTGAAAAAATCGCAGATTTTATTAGAGTAGTTGGAGCTATTAATGCTTTATTCGAATTTGAAGATGAGAGAATTAAAAGAGACTTTGTAAACTCTATTACAAGAGTTATGAATATGGAAATCGCAAACCAAAATAAAACATTAGAGGCCGCTAACAAACAACTTAGAAGCATCAGTGTACTTGAAAACATGGTAGACACTACAAGACTTTCAAAGAGTATGAAAGAAGCGATGGAACTTAGGAAAGCATTCCCAGAGTCTTCTCTTAATGAGTTATCTGACTTAAGTTTTGATACTGTAAATAAACAGATTTCCAAATCAGCTTTAAATCATAGATTTAGAAATATAAACGATCTCTCTGATCAAATATTGGAGGGATTAAATGAGTAAATCGATAGGAATTGATATTGTAGAATTTAGTCAGATAAAAGAAAAAATAAATAATAGATTCATCGAAAGAATTTTATCTAAAGAAGAGAAAAAAAGATATGATAACATCTCTAATGAGCAAAGAAAATTAGAGTATATTGGTGGACGTTTCGCTGCTAAAGAAGCGTACACAAAAGTGTATAAGGAATTCAATGAAAATCTAAATTTTGTAGATGTAGAAGTGCTAAATGACGTTTTAGGTGCGCCATATATTAAATCAAAATATAAACCAAAAGATAAAATCTTAATAAGCATATCTCATTCTAGAAATTATGTTGTAGCAATATGTACATTAGAATAAAACAATCTCACTAAATGTGAGATTGTTTTTGATTGAAATACTCTTTTATTAGTCCACTACGATAAGCTTCTAATAGTTTATATAAATCGTTTATTTCTGCTTGAAGTCTTTTACCTTTGTCAGTATCATATAGATATTTTCTATTTATATTTACTTCCTCAGCTTGATTTAAAGAGATAATATCTTTTTCTTGTTCTATGATGTCCTCTTTAAATGTAAATCGTTCATGAGAAATTAGGAAAATTTTATATGAATCTATAACTAGGGTGTAACCCCCTATACTGATTTTATCTGCATATGCCTTACTCATTCCACCATCAATAGCGTAGATTCTACCATTTGCTAAGATGGGTCTATCCCCTACTGATATATCATTTGGAACATGTCCATTAATAATTTTTGATTTATTATAATCGATTTCGAACTCATTATAAATCTTTCTTAATATTGTTTCATCTTCTCTTAAAATAAAGTAATTATTCATTTCTTCATAATGGGTTACTTTGTCTTCAATAAAGTATCTTTCAAAGGTCTTCATATCTTTTTTACCAAATAATGGAGAGTTTTCTCCTTGCCATAATAAGATGAAGTAATCATTATTGTTATTTATTTTTTTACTGTAACGATGTAAAAAACTTTGTCTTATTTTTTTTTCTAATACATCGAATAGTTGTTGTCCGCTGTAAAGGGAATTATCGATTAATACTTCAGAGAATTTCCCGTTTTTATTTAGCGGAATACAGCCATGGAATAACAAGTTATTGTTATATTTTAAATACATATGTCCGTTTTGAAATATAAATTCTATATGGGATTGAAGTAAATCATTATATAAGAATGCATTTTTGAGTTGTTCAAGCAAATTGTTTTCTTCGTCAGTAATATGAAAAGGATCTTCAGGGTCTATTGTTGGAAAATTGGAATCTTTTAGAAGAAAAGTTTCTTCATTTATTGTGATAGTTCCTTTTTCGTAATTTATCTTATCTAGTAAAAGTCTTCTTTCAAGACCAAAATTAGGATTTCTTTTAAATACTAGACCTTCTAATTTAAATTGTAAAATAGCTATTGCTTTATGCATTTTAGCGACAAGTTGTTCATTATCAATATCTGGGGTTAAAGTATCATTTTTAGGCATAAATATTGTACAATCATCATTATGATAGTATTTAGATGCATATCTTGCTAATGGTAATAGATTAATTCCATATCCATCTTCTAGAGTATCTAATGTGTTATATCTTGTTGAATTTCTTAATACATTACAAATTGCAATTTTACTACCACAAGCAGCTCCCATCCACAAGATATCATGGTTACCCCATTCAATATCTACTGAGTGATATTTAAGTACTTTAGCCATTACTAAATGTGCACTTGGCCCTCTGTCAAAGATGTCTCCGACAATATGCAAACGATCAATTGTTAACCTTTGGATAAAACGAGCTAGCTCAATTAAGAAATTTCTTTCTCTATTAGTTTTGAATATAGCATCTAATATTGCAGTGTAATATAATGATTTATCTGAATTGGTGCTTTGTTCAAACATTAATTCAGATATGATATATGCAAAAGATTTTGGCAAACTCTTTCTTACCTTACTTTTAGTATATTTTTGAGACAGATATTTACTTATTTCAATTAAGTGTAATAATTGTTCTCTTACAAAAATAGAATATTTACCATTTTCTAATTTGTTCTCATATTTCTTTAACATTTGTTTTGGATAATAAACAAAGAATGCTAATCTATTCTTTTCTTCCTCATTCATTTCAGGGAAGATAATGTCTATCTTTTCTCTAGTAACTCCAGAGCCGTTTTTTAGAAAATGATTAAAAGTATCATATTCTCCATGGATATCAGATAAAAAGTGTTCAGTACCTTTAGGAATATTTAAAATAGCTGTTAAATTTATTAGTTCTGTACTTACCTCTTGAACTGTGGGAAATTCCTTAGCTAAAAGCTTTAAGTATTTCAGTTCATAATTGTTATTCATAAAACACCTCTTTCAAACATAGTCATAAATTAATTATATCATTTTTAAAAAACAAATTCATTATAATCTATGACATTTTACACTCATATTATAAAAATCAATAGTATATTTCACTTGCATTTTTTACGTATATTTTATAGAATAAATAGACTGAGGAGTGGTTTTATGACAGACGCAAATAAAAAATATAAGAAAAAAAGCGAAGATAAATTCATCTCATATATTTTGATTGGTTTTTCTGTTGCATTTTTTGCAGTTATATTAGGTGTTATATTATTCAATTTAAACAATAAACCATTAGTCTATGATAATTTTACTCATATTGAAGATAAACAAACAATATATACAGAATCAGAAGATCAATATTTAGTGTATTTTTATCAAGATGAATGTGGCGGATGTAAAGTACTAAAACCTGAAATTTTATCATTTGCAGATAGTAATAAAAATGACTTAAAAGTCTATTTTGTAAATACATATGTTGCTCGTACTACCGGCAATCTAGTAATCCCGACTGAGATTCACTACACACCATCTATAATGCTTATTTCAAACGGGGTATATGTTGATTTTGCAGTGGGAGCAGGGGAAGAATCAAATGAAATACCTGCACTTTTGGATGAAATTAATGCAGGAGAAAATGCTTATATTAAATAAAACAGTCTATAAAGGCTTTTTTATATTGTTGGAGGGAAATTATGGAAATTAATGAAGAATTAGTTTTAGAGATTACAAAGAACTTAAAAATCACGAGAAAACAAGTTGAAACAGTATTAGACCTTTTGAATGAAGGAAATACTGTACCATTTATTGCTCGTTACCGTAAAGAACAAACGGGAGCTTTAGATGAAGAACAAATCAGAGATATCAATAAAGAGTACGAATACAAAGTTAACCTTTTAAAAAGAAAAGAAGATGTTATTCGTTTAATTGATGAAAAAGGATTGTTAACGCCTGAACTAAAAGCTGACATATTAAAAGCTGAAAAATTAGTTGATGTAGAAGACATTTATCGTCCTTACAAAGAGAAGAAAAAAACTAAAGCTACAATAGCTATTAAACAAGGTTTGAAGCCTCTTGCTGATTTCATACTTACATTCCCTCTTGAGGGAAGCTTAGAAGAAGAAGCAAAAAAATACATTACTGAAGAAGTAGAAAATGTAGAAAAAGCTATTGAAGGTGCTCAATATATTATTGCTGAAGAAATCAGTGATTTTCCTGATTTTAGAAAATGGATTAGAAGATATACATTTAATAACGGATTATTAGAATCAAAAGTTAAGAAAAATGCTAAAGATGAAATGAAAATATATGAAATGTATTATGCATATGATGAACCTTTAAGAAAAGTGAAATTATATAGAGTATTAGCCATTAACCGTGGTGAGAAAGAGAAAATACTTACAGTAAAAATTACTACAAATGTAGAAAGAATTCATCAATATCTTGAAGACGGAATAGTTGAAGATAAAGAATCTATTGTTTTACCAAATATACAAGCAGCTATTAAAGATGCTTATAAAAGATTAATTCAACCATCTATTGAAAGAGAAATTAGATCTGAATTATCTGAGAAAGCTGGAGATAACGCAATTCATATCTTTGGTGAAAACTTAAGAGCACTATTACTCCAACCACCTATGAAGGGAAAAATGGTTTTAGGAGTAGATCCAGCATACCGTACAGGTTGTAAATTAGCTGTTGTAGATAAAATGGGGAAAATGACATCAATTGATGTAATTTACCCTCATCAAAAATATGTTGGTGAAAAGATTCACAAAGATAGAATCATAGATGCATTTAAAAAGGTTCTTGGACTTATCAAAAAATATGATATTGAAATTATAGCAATAGGTAATGGAACTGCTTCAAGAGAAACTGAACAGTTTATTATTGAAGTAATTAAAAAAGTAGAAAAAGAAATTTTTTATATAATTGTTAATGAAGCAGGTGCTTCAGTATATAGCGCTAGTGATTTAGCTAGGGAAGAATTCCCAAATCTACATGTTGAAGAAAGAAGTGCAGTTAGTATTGCTAGAAGACTTCAAGATCCTCTTAGTGAACTGGTTAAAATAGATTCTAAAAGTATCGGTGTTGGACAATATCAACATGATGTTGCACAAAACAAATTAAATGATTCACTTGATTTTGTTGTAGAAACTGCCGTAAATAAAATAGGAGTAAACGTGAACACTGCCAGTGTTCAGTTGTTACAATATGTTTCAGGATTAAACAAAACAGTTGCCAAGAACTTGGTTATTTATAGAGAAGAAAATGGAGAATTTAAAGATCGTAAACAACTTAAGAAAGTTCCTAGAATGGGAGCAAAAGCTTATGAACAAGCAGTTGGGTTTTTAAGAATACTTAATGGAAAAAACCCATTAGATGTAACAGGTATTCACCCTGAAAGCTATCCACTAGCTAATAAATTACTTAAAGAACTTGAAATAACTGCATCTGATTTAGGAGATCCAACTCTTAAAATTAAAACAGCAAGAGTTAACAAAGCAGAACTTGCTGAAAAATTTGATGCAGGTATACATACAGTTGAAGATATCTTAGATGCATTTGTTGCACCATTAAGAGATCCTCGTGATGATGTTGAAGCACCAATTTTAAGAAGTGATGTCTTAAAATTAGATGACTTAAAAATCGGTATGGAATTAATGGGTACAGTAAGAAATGTAATAGACTTTGGAGTGTTTGTTGACTGTGGAGTTAAAGATGATGGTCTTGTTCATATTTCTCAATTAAGTAACCAATACGTTAAACATCCACTAGATGTTGTTAGTGTTGGAGACATTGTAAAAGTATGGGTAAAAGATATTGATTTAAAACGTCATAGATTACAACTTACTATGATACAAGAAAACCTACAAAAATAATCACTTATAACATTGACAGTTAGCTCAAAATATATTATTATATAGGAGCTAACTTTATGGAGTAGTACTCAAGTTGGCTGAAGAGGTGCCCCTGCTAAGGGTATAGGTCGTTTACGCGGCGCGAGAGTTCGAATCTCTCCTACTCCGCCATATAAAATTAAACGGATTATTCCGTTTTTTTTATGCTTAAATTGAATTCTATACTGGTTGACATCTACTAAGTTTTTTATTAGTATTAATATAGGTATAAGAGAGATATGGTGGGAATTATGAAAAAAGTTATTGCGTTTGTCTGTACTCATAATAGTTGTAGAAGTCAGATGGCCGAAGGGTGGGCCAAACATTTTGCAAGTGACATTTTTGAAGTATATTCCGCCGGGACAGAAGAATACCCTGGACCAAAGCCATTAGCAGTAGAGGTAATGGAAGATTCTGGAATTGATATGGAAGGTCATTACTCTAAATTATTATCTGATATTCCTGAAAAATTTGATATCTTAATCACAATGGGATGTGGAGTAGAATGTCCTTATGTTCCAGCAACTCACAGAGAAGACTGGGGATTAGATGATCCAAGTGGGGGACCAAAAAAAGATTTTGAAGAGACAAGAGACTTAATTAAAGCTAAAGTTCTTGAACTAATAGAGCTTGTAAAACAAGACAAGATATAGGCAAACTAAGAGTTTGCCTTTTTAATTGAATAAATATTAGTTCGTAAGCAAATTAATTGCTTTTATTTTTTTTAAAAGCGATAATAGTAATGAATTTAAGGAGGTATAAATTATGAAAATAGAATTATGGTCTGATTTTGGATGTCCATTTTGTTACATTGGTAAAACACGTTTTGAAAATGCTTTAAATAAGTTTGATCACAAAGATCAGGTAGAGGTTATTTACAAAGCATATCAATTAAACCCAAATGCGCCTAAAGTAATGACAGAAGGTGTAGCTGAAAGTTTTGCGAAAGGGCATAGAGTAACAGTAGAACAAGCAAAACAAAAATTTGAAATGTTTGTGAATGCTGCAAATCAAGTAGGATTAAAGTATGATTATGAGAATATACAATTAACTAATACGTTTGATGCACATAGATTAGCTAAATGGGCTAATTCATTTGGATTAGAAACTGAATTAACAAGTAGACTTATGAAAGCATACTTTACAGATGCTTTAAATGTAGCTGATCATGCTATTTTAATTACTTTAGCAAAAGAAGTAGGACTAGATGAAAATAAAGCAATGAAGGTATTGTCATCAAATCAATTTACCGATCAAGTAAACAATGAAATTCTTGAAGGAAGACAAGTTGGAGTACAAGGTGTTCCTTTCTTTGTTCTAGATAGAAAATATGCAGTATCAGGAGCTCAACAAGAAGATTATTTCTTACAAGCAATGAATCAGTTGTGGACTGAAACAAACCCATTAGAAACGATTGGTGAAGCAGATAGCGGACATGTATGCAATGATGAAGGTTGTAGTATTTAATTATTTTAATAATATTAAAAGTAATAAAAACACACTATTTCTAGCAATGTCATTCAGTTAAGGATGACAAAACACAAGAAGATTAGAAAACGAGAGA
>CAYVZR010000010.1:0-16768 GCA_964456195.1 uncultured Candidatus Izemoplasmatales bacterium
GATAAACACAATGTATAACAATGACCTAGCAAAAGGTATAAATAAATTACGTTGGATAGAATATGCAATAAGTTCTTCAATTATGATTGTCTTAATTGCTTACTTATTTGGGATTTGGGATATTGCATCTTTAGTTCTAATCTTCGCAGTTAACGCTTCAATGAATTTATTTGGTCTTGTAATGGAACAATTGAACTCAGGAAAATCAAAAGAAAATGTAAACTGGGGTCCATTCATTTGGGGATCAATCGCTGGACTAGCTCCTTGGATTGCAATAATACTTTATATGACTGGTGCTTCAGCAGAAGCAACAGCACAAACTCCTTGGTTTGTATGGGCAATAGTAGGATCTTACTTTGTAGCATTCAATACTTTCCCTATTAATATGATCTTACAATATTTACAAAAAGGTAAATTTTCAAACTATCTATATGGTGAAAGAGGCTACATCGTATTAAGTCTAGTCGCAAAAACCGTTCTAGCTTGGTTAGTTCTTGTTGGAGCATTACAACCTAGTTAAACAACTCAATAATATAGTTGCACAATAAAAATACAAACAAAGATGGTGATAATATGGAATACATAAATGGAAAAGATTTATATAATATGTTCAATTATGGTACATACTATATAATGAAAGAACGCGAATACTTAAACGACATCAATGTTTTTCCTGTCGCAGATGGTGACACTGGAAACAATTTACTACAAACATTAAGAACAATATCTCTTGAATCGAAAGTGTCTGAATCCTTTAAAGATTCTTTGGAATCTATAAGTAATTCAGCATTAATTGGATCAAGAGGAAATAGTGGGATAATTTTCGCACAATTTGTGAATGGTTTACAAAAAGCTAATGGACATAGTGAAAAAATATCTCTTGCAGAATTTTCAAGATTAGTTGAAGAAAGTATAATACACACATATTCTTCTCTCAGTAACCCTGTGGAAGGTACTATGATAACCATCATGAAAGAATGGTCTAATATCTTGAAGAAACTTATCAAAGAAGAAGGAACACTATTAGATAAGTTTACAAAAAGTTTTAATCATATTAACGGCCTTTTAGAAAACACAAAGAAAATGCTAGATGTACTCAGAGAAAATGATGTTGTCGATAGTGGTGCTCTTGGTTTTGTTTTATTTGTTAAAGGAATTGTTAGTTATTATAATAATGATGATATAGATGTAATTGCATATGATAATATTGATATTTTTGATCACCATAAATTCGAAGGTGAAATTACACACAGATTTTGCACAGAAGGTCTAGTTAAAGCAAAGAATCTTGATGAATCAAAACTTAGAAAGCAATTAGAAAAGCATGGTGATTCTTTAATTATCGCTGAAGGTAAATCTAGATTTAGAGTACACATTCATACAAACAAACCACAAAAAGTCTTTGAATCTCTTAAGAGCTTTGGAGAAATAGAATCGCAAAAAGTGGATGATATGAAATTAGATATGAGCTTAAAAAACAGTTCGAAAAAGCGTGTCCTTGTTACTGATAGTATTGCGGATATTAATCAAGAATTACTTGATGACAACAATGTTATCGTTATCCCAATCAATATTTCGGTGGATGCTATCCCTTACTTAGATAAGCTTTCAATTACTAATGAAATGTTATTTAAAGATTTAGATGAATATAAAGAATACCCAAAAACAGCTACTCCTTCTATAAAATACATTAATGATTTATTTTCAAGATTACTATTACAATTTGACGAGATTCTTATTGTTACAGTATCAGCGTATCTTAGTGCAACTTATAGTGTAATTATGGGAGAAGCGAGTAAATTAACTAAAAAAGGTAAAAAAATATATGTAGTAGATAGTTATAATAATAGTGCTACAGAAGGCTTGCTAGTAGAATCTGCAATAAACATGATGAATCAAGATATGAAAACAACAGATATCGTAAAAGAACTAGAAATACAAAGAGAAAAAACAGAAATACTTGTTTGTTTAGAAACATTTAAATACGCAACAATGAGTGGACGTTTACCAAAAGTTATCGGTAAAATAGGAATGTTTTTTGGAATCAGACCTATTATGTCCTTAAAAAAAGGAAAAGGTGCAGCATTTGGAATGGCACTCAGTCAAAAAAGTATTACTAAAAAAATCAAAAAATTCATTCAAAAAGATCTAGATAAAACAGGAATAAAAGAATACTCAATTGTTCACTGTTTAAATGAAAATTTAGCACAGCAGTATAAAAAAGAATTTACAGAGTTAATTGGTAAGGCACCAAGTTATATTACAGAGATATCATCTGCTACTGCAATCCATAGTGGTGTTGGTAGTGTTGCAATTGGATACATAAAAAAATAGAATTGAAAGAAGGGATACCATGTTAATAGCTTTATACATAACACTAGCTTACTTTACATTATTTTTCATTGTAGCAACAATAATAAAAAACAATAGTATTGTTGATATTGGATGGGGCTTTGGATTTGTAATGACATCTTGGATACTATTCTTTATTAATGGTAGCTACGGATTAAATCAAATAATTATTAATGCAATGATCTCTCTTTGGGGATTAAGATTATTTTATTACATTTTAAAAAGAAACATATTTGACAAAGAAGATTTTAGATATGCAAATTGGCGAAAAGCTTGGGGCAAATGGGTAATACCTAGAGCGTTCCTACAAGTCTTTATGTTACAAGGCATACTACAGTTTTCAATAGGAAGTACAAGTTTCTATTTAAATACAAATGGAACTGACTTCGCATTGATAAGTTTAATTGGTGTTGCTCTTTGGGTAATTGGATATTACTTTGAAGTATTTGGTGATCGTCAATTAAAGACTCATATAAAAGACAAAACCCAAAAAGGCAAATTGCTAACAACTGGTTTATGGAGTAAAACAAGACATCCTAATTACTTTGGCGAAGCTTTGATGTGGTGGGGAGTATACGTATTTGCTATACTAAACGGTGTACCAATATATTTCATTTTCAGCCCATTAACTATTACAATCGTACTTTATTTTATAAGTACACCTATCCTGGAAGAAAAGATGAAGGGATATACCGAGTGGGATGATTATTCTAAAAAGACTTCAATGTTCTTACCATTTAAATTGAAATTAAAAGGGGAGGAAACAAAATGACATTCTTAAAACTCTATTTAATCGCATTTGTTATATTTATAGCAATTGATGCTATATGGCTAGGATTAATTGCACCAAAATTTTATAAAGCACAAATTGGACACTTAATGAGCGAAAAACCAAACTTTATTGCCGCTATAGTGTTTTATCTTATCTTCATAGTTGGAGTTGTATATTTTGTTATCAATCCTGCAATAGAAGCTCAAAGCATGAGCAAGTTATTAATCTCTGGTGCATTATTTGGATTTATGACTTATGCAACATATGATTTAACAAACTTAGCAACATTAAAAGATTGGCCAATTCAAGTGACAATAGTAGACTTGATCTGGGGTACTTCACTAAGTACATTAATAGGATTATTCACTTATCTAATATATAATGCTTTTTCATAATTATAATATAATATAAAAACGGATTTCAATAAAATGAAATCCGTTTTTTTTCGTTTAAATTTAACTATTTACCAAAGTTGATGAACAGTATTTTTTATAAGTCTATTATATATTTCTTCAACACTTTTCATTTGAGCATCAGTTAATGCAGGAAGGTTTGAAGATTTAGCATTATCGATTATATGAGATACTTTGCTTGCTCCTGGTATAACTGTACTTACAGCATCAAACATTAGTATCCATCTTAATGCTATTTGTGGTAAAGATTCATTTTTAAATATATTTTTTAACTCAGAAACTGCTTGTAATCCTTTATTAAAATCAACACCACTAAATGTTTCACCTTTATCAAAAGCTTCTCCATTACGGTTAAAGAATCTGTGGTCGTCTTTTTTGAATTTAGTGTCAGCAGTGAACTTGCCTGATAATAATCCACTAGCAAGAGGAACTCTAACGATTACACCAACATTATGTTTTTTAGCTTGTTCAAAAAACAGCTCTGCAGGTCTTAATCTAAACATATTGAAAATAATTTCAATAGCTTCTACTCCAGGGTAATTCAGTGCTTTGAGTCCTTCTTCAATTCTCTCAACACTTACTCCATAATGTTTGATCTTACCTTCATTTTTTATTTTATCTAGTAAATCAAATACTTCAGGATAATAATAAACATCCGTTGGAGGGCAATGAAGCAATACCATATCTAATGACTTAACATTCATATTATTTCTTGAGTCATCTATAAATTTACGGATATTTAGTTCATTATATCCTTCACTTATATGTGGATTTAATTTTCTACCAATCTTTGTAATTACAAACGGTTTTTCCTTAACCATCTTAAGATACTCACCAATTGCTTTTTCACTTAATCCGTCTTGGTATACATCTGCAGTATCAAAACAATCTATTTCTGAAATTGTCGCTGCTTTCAAAGTTTTCAAGGCAAGATTTTTGTCAAATGGGTCTCCCCATTTTCCACCAAGTTGCCAGCATCCTAGTGATATCTCGCTTACTTTTATATTAGTTTTTCCTAAAAATCTCTTTTTCACTACAATCTCTCCTTTATTTTTCAATTAAACGTTCTAATATTTTCTCAGTAACTCTTATTCCGTCAATTGCCGCTGAAACTATCCCACCAGCATATCCAGCGCCTTCTCCTGCTGGATATAAATTCTTAAAGTTATTGCTTTGTAATGTCTCATTATCTCTTACTACTCTTATAGCTGATGATGATCTTGATTCAACACCAGTTAACAAAGCGTCATGACTATCAAATCCTCTTAATTTGTTTCCGAATTTTGATAAGGCTTCTATAAATGCATCGTTAATTGCTTCTGAAAAAACAGATCTTAGATTTGTGTAAGTTACTCCGATTGGGTAACTTGGTAAAACAGATCCTAGTTCTGTTGTTGCTGTATCAGTTAAGAAGTCTCCAACTGTTTGAATAGGAGCGTTATAATTACTTCCTCCAAGGATATATGCTTTTCTTTCAAGTTCACGTTGATAGTGAATACCCGCTAATGGATGATCACTTTTAAAATCATGTTCATTTACAGTTACAAGCATTGCACTATTAGCATTAACTCGATTCCTGTTATATTCACTCATTCCGTTAACAGTAACCATTCCTTCTTCAGACGCGGCAGGTACAACCCATCCTCCAGGACACATACAAAAAGTGTAAACACCTTTTTTGCTTTCTGTTTGATGAGTAAGTTTATATTCAGCTGCTCCAAGTAATGGATTATCATGATTTGGTCCAAATTGAGCTTTATTAACCATGCTTTGTTTGTGCTCTATTCTAAACCCAACTGCAAATGGTTTTTGAGTAATCTCACATTTATTCTTATATAGCATCTCTATTGTGTCTCTTGAACTATGTCCCATAGCAAGTACAACATAATCAAAATGTTGAACATCATCATTTATAGTTAAATTAATTCCTTTATCACTAGGTTCAATATTAGTAACAAGAGAATTGAAATTAATTGTTGAACCTAAAGAAAGTATTTCTTTTCTAATGTTTTTAACCACTTTAACTAGTTTATCTGTTCCGATATGAGGATTATGCACATATAGAATTTCTTCTGGTGCACCTGCTTTAACAAATTCTTTGAAAAGCCATTTTCCTCTGATATCTTTTTTTCTAGCTGTTAATTTTCCATCAGAAAATGTTCCAGCTCCACCTTCTCCAAACTGGATATTTGATTCTGTATTAAGTACTCTATTTGTATTGAACCTATCTATAGTAGCAATTCTTTTATCTACTTCTTCTCCACGTTCAAATACAGTAACATTTACTCCTGCTTGTGCAAATGTTAATGCACTAAACATACCCGCAGGTCCAAACCCAATTATGGCAATGTTTTTATCCTTTAGGTACTCGAAAGTTGGAGTTTCACTATTCGTGTTATTGAAAACTTGTTTTGTTACATTTGAAATCTTTTTCGTAAGAATGGTTTTTTCACCTTTAACTTTGACAAGTAAATTATAAACAAATAGTATATGGTCTTTTTTTCTAGCATCAATAGATCTTTTCAAGATTGTGTAATCTAAAATATTATCTATATGTGTGTCAAGTTTTCTTGAAATAGAACTTTTTAAATCTTTAGGTTCTTTCTCTACTATGACTTTTAGTTGATTGATTAACAACATATTTAATACCTCTTTCTTTTAAACTTGTTACTTTGTGATTTTAAATTTAAAATCTTTATTATAAAACTCAACATATTGTTTAAATAATGTCTTAGAGTTTTGTAAGTAATGTTCATCTAAATCATCAAGGTTAATATGCCAACCACCGTGACCTCGGAGGCCTCCGCCACCGCCACCACCAACAATAGACTTCTTAACTGATAAGTTTCCAATTAATTGTGTTATATAAAAACAATTAAATCCTTTTTCTAATAAATCATTAGAACTTCTAGTAAAGTAGTGTATTTTTTCTTTTGCAGTGTTAATAAGTAAAACAGCTGTGCATTTGTTTTCTTCGACAACTCTAGCTATAAGTTTACTAATTACAACTTGGCTATAATCCAAAGCTAATTCTGATGTAAGAACACTAATACCATTAATTGTTTCTTCTTTAAAATCAAAGAAATCAGTATCTATTAAATTAGCGTAATTTCGACATATTTCATGAGCAGCTTTTAAAAGCGAATATTTCTTATACTCATAAGTTTTAGGGAAAATATCCCTTAATGTCTTGTTTATTAGTTTATCAGTAAATAGTTTAACTACCGACAAAGTAAAAATATCAGACTGTACCAAGGCACCTAAGTTCATAAAGTTTCTTTCGTCTATACCATTTTCATTAACATGTTCAATTAACTCATTAAGACTCATTGATGAAGAAACAGAAAATAAGAACACTCCCAAAGAAGTGTTAAATACTTCACATATTTTCAAAATCATATCTAGATCTGGAATAGAAATACCTCTCTCCCATTTTGATATTGATTGAAATGATTTGTTTAATAATGTAGCAAGTTCCTTTTGTGAAATTCCTTTTTCATTTCTTAATTTAAATATTAATTTACCGAATTTATTCTTGTTTATCATATGTATCTCTCCTCTTTAGATAGTATAGCACTTCAAGGAGAATTTATCAATAAAAAATGGTAGAATTCTACTAAAAATAAAAAACCACTATTTGTCTAATGTCTTCTCATAGGGTTTTGAATATTTAGTGTAGTTCCATGTTTATGTATCTATAAAAATAAGAAAAAAAATCAATCAAGATTGAGTTATCAATCAAGATTGAAGTTTATTTTTTTCTAACTTATCTTTTGGTAAAACAATATTTAAGATAAATGCTAAAAGTCCAGCAGCTATAATTACATCAGTAAAATACCATTCCAAAAATGAGCTTTCAAAATTACCACCTGGTAAAAACTGTTCCATAAGTAAAGGCGATTGAGTTACCCCAAACCCAACGCTTAAAGATAAAGCGACAATCAATCCATCTCTTCCTGCTAAATTACCTTGAGATATCATTTTAATACCCGTAACGGCTACATTACCTACAATAATCACTAATATTCCTCCGAGTACAGGAGGTGGAATACTAACAAATATCGCTCCAAATTTTGGGAAAAATGATGCTAGTATGATAATTATTGCTCCTGTAGCTATGACAAATTTATTTACTACTTTTGTCATTGATACAATACCAACATTTTGGCTATACGATGTTTTTGGTAATGAGTTAAATACTGCCGCAAAAGCACTACTTATTCCATCGGCTAAAATTGCTCCTTGAACTTCTTCTTTAGTTGCTTCTCTATCAAGCCCTCCAACAGCAACACCATTACAATCGCCTATTGTTTCCATTGTCGATATTATATATATTGTTGTAAATAGTATTATAGCATCCCAGTGAAATTCCAACCCATATTTAAGTGGTATAGGTATAGATATCCATGATCCAAAAGTAAAAGCATCAAGGGACACCATTCCAAAGAAACTTGCAAAGATAACTCCAACAAGTAATCCTATCAATAAGGTAGAAGACTTTAACATCCCTTTCCCGTATACAGAAACTAATAAAACGGTAATCAATGTAACTAATCCTACAAGTAAATTATCACCACTACCATAAACATCTGCATTTGTACCACCTGCAAAATAGTTTATAGCTACTTTAAAAAGACTAAATCCTATTCCTATAACAACTATCCCAGTTACAACTGGGGTAAATAATTTACGAACATATTTCATAGAAACACCCAAGACTATCTCTATCAGCGATCCGACTAAAGCTGCCCCGAATATTCCTGGCAAACCATACTTTGTCCCAACTATAATTGCAACGCCAATAAATGAAACTGATGTTCCCATGGTAATAGGTAATCTTGAACCAACTTTACCTATAGGATATAACTGTAATAAAGTAGCAATTCCTGACGAAAACATTGCCATTTGTACTAAAAAAATTCTATCTTGAGCTCCTAGAGATAAGATATTACTAATAATTAATACTGCAGTCATATTACTAACAAACATTGCAAAAACATGCTGCAATCCTAAAGGGATCGCAACATAGAGACTCGGTCTTCCGTCTAATTCATACTGTAAATTAGTATTTTGAAATTTATTTGTGAAATGCTGTATCAATTTCATAAGAAAACCCCACTTCAAATATTTAATATATTAAGAAATAAGAAAGCAACGGTTATAATCCTTTAACTATTTTCTCAAAGTTCTCTTTAAAACATACAACCAAATCCGGATCAAACTGAGTTCCACTATTATCAATAATTTCTTTTAATGCTTCTTTTTTAGTGCTTACATTTTTGTAAGTTCTTTCACTAATCATCGCATCGAAAGCATCAGCAATCGAAATAATCCTTGATTGCAAAGGTATATCATTTCCTTTTATTTGTCTCGGATATCCTTCCCCATCCCATCTTTCATGATGGTTTAGTACGAAATCAGATATCCCTCTCATATCTTGAGTAGAATTCAAAATTCTAAATCCTATCTCAGGATGATTTTTCATTTCTGTATACTCTTTATCTGTCAATTTACCTTCTTTATTTATGATTGCTATAGGTATGATAATTTTACCAATGTCATGCAGTAATCCAGCTGTTTTAACTTCCACTATTTTTGTCCTACTCATACCAAAAGATTCTGCAATTCTTTCGCTTATTATTGATACACTTCTTGAGTGCTCTTTAGATTTCGAATCTTTTTCATAAAGAGTACTTAAAATTGTTTCAATAGCTCCACTACGCATAGAAGGTATCTCGAGAAGTTTTTCTCTATACATTCTATCTTCTGCAGCACGGTATAATTCGTGAATATCACCAGTACTGTCATCCATTGTCTTTGAACCAAATGATATTGAAAGACTTATTGATTGAACATGAATTTTTTCTGCTTTTTTGTTAATGTTTGCAATGATATTTTCAGCTCTTTTTTTATCAGCATTAGGTAGAATCATTACAAATTCATCTCCACCAATTCTCGCAGCTATATCCTTTTCGCGCATTGAAGAAGCAATTATATTTGCAGCACTTTTCAATAACTCATCTCCTGAATCATGTCCAAATGCATCATTAATTAGTTTTAATCCATTTATGTCAGCCATAACAATTGTTAAAGGGAAAAATTCTTTAGTTTTGTATTTTAATAAATTTTCTTCATAGAATCTTCTATTAGGAAGTCCAGTCAAAAAATCATTATAAGCGGCATATTCAAGCTGTTCTTCGTTCTCTTTCTGTTTTGTCACATCCTGTATTACTCCTATTACTTTAATAGGATTCCCCTCAGAATCTCTTTCTAATATTGCTTTTGAATCTATATATTTTATATTTCCATTACCTGTGTGAAGTTTAAAACTAATTGAATATGGTTTATCCTCATTTACTAAACCAGCTAATTCTTCGTTTAATCTTTTTTTGTCTTTTGCATTCACCATTTTATGTATATCAGTTAATGTCAGTGGAGTGTCTTTCTCTTCAAGACCATAGATTAAATATGATTGTTTTGATGCCCATATTGAATTATCACTCAAAATTAATTCCCATGCTCCAATTTTAGATATTTCTTGAGCTAAAGCAAGTCTAGATTCTGAAGTTTGTAAATTCCTACTAACCTCAGTACTTTCAGTAACATCCAAAGCAACACTCATTGCAATATCCTTACCATTACTTAAAGGTCCAATATAACTAGAATGAAAAAACCAAATTCTTTCTTCTCCTGATTTTGTTTTTATTGTTACTAGATTATCATTTTTTTTGTCTTTAAACTCATATAAACTTGCAAGTAGTAATCGTATTTCTCCTATTTTATTCCCAGAATAGGCATTCTCTGTCCAATCATCAACAGTTGGAATATCTTCGAGTTTGTATCCTGATAGTTCAGTAAAAGTTCTACTAACATTTATAACATTACCATCTTCATCGTGAACAAAAGCCGGTGTTGGTATAGCTGATATAAAATTAAATAAAGTTTTATCCCCAATTTGTAGTTCTTTTATATATCTGTTATTTATAAGAGACAAAATTCCAGGAATTGTAAGTGTTCCTGAAACACCCAGCAGTACTACAAATATAGAGTCATATTCATAATCGAAAAAAGACTCATATGACGAAAAAAATGAGACCTGAACTATTCTTAATATATTTATTGTTATATAAGAAATAACAATAAATCCAAACAAATCTATTTTGTGAACTTTTTCTTCTTTATTAATTATTAACAAACTTAAAATCCTAGAAAAAATAATTAAAGAAGTAATACCATAGGTTATAATTCTATATGATACATTGGGAGAAATATAAGTAAATAGCATAAATACTGATACAAAAAGTATGAATATTAACCAAATATATACATAATATACTTTTTTATTGAAAAATTTAACAACTCCAATTAACAAAGAGAATGCTCCAATTATTAGGAACGAGTTAGCTACAATTATACTTAAAAAAGGAGTTAAAAATTCCCTATAGTAAATCCCTGCCATCCCTATTGTCATAAATAGAAAATAAAAGATGAAATGTTTCATTCCTGGATGCTTCTTTTCGCTCATTATTACAGAAAAGAACATAACTAAAAATCCTGTGAAATATAATATTACATTAATGAGAATTCCACCTTGCGAAGTAATAGTATTCATAAATACCCCCTAATAAAATATATCATTTTTTATCTATCTCTTATCTTTGTAACAGCAAAATATCCTACCGTTAATTTTTATATTTTCAAATTATCTAAATTTCCATGTCAAAACAAGATTTTAAAAATGCTTTTACAACTTTAGGATCAAATTGTGTTCCACTACATCTAATGATTTCTTTAATTGCTTCTTCTTTAGTTTTTGTTTTCTGGTAAACTCTGTGATTTGTCATAGCATCATATGCATCAATAACGCTAATTATACGTGCGTATAAATGTATGTTTTCTCCTACAAGACCTTGAGGATAACCAGATCCATCATAATGTTCATGATGTGACAAAACACCTTCACTAACATTGTCAGAATCGGTTATATTTTTAATTATCTTATAACCTGCTTCACAATGTTTTTTAATGACTTCAAATTCAGATTCATCTAACCTATCCTTTTTAAACAAAATATTATCTGGGATAGTTATTTTACCAATATCATGTACTCTTGCAAGAAGACTAATATCGGATTTTTCACTAGCACGACTTAGTCCAAGTTCCAATAGAGTCTTTAGAGCATTAACCCTCATTCTATCACTATGTTCTTTTGTTTCTTCGGTTTTAGCGTTCAATGTTTCAATAATGCTTTCAAGAGCATGTGATTTTCTTGATGATCTGTTATTTAATTTTTTACGATACATAAGGTTTTCCGCTATAGTAAATGCTTTTTCAAAGCTTAAGTCATTATCTATAACTTCTCTTCCACCCATACTTACAATCATTTTAATATGTGCTGTCTCATTATGTTTCTTGAAAACTGCTTCTATTTCATCAACTTGATCAGATACTATATCTAAAGAAGTGAAATTTTGAACAATTACGAATTCATCTCCACCAATTCGAGCTATAAATAAATTGTCACTATATACTTCTTTTAAGAAACTTGCGAGCTTTTTGATGACTTTGTCTCCCTCTATATGTCCAAATGCATCATTGATCAACTTCAATCCATCAATGTCGAGCAAGATAATAATATATGTTGAAGGCATTTTATCACTATTAATAAATTCATCGAAGTAATTTCTGTTATGTAATTTAGAAAGAATATCATAATTTGCCAAGAATTTTATTTGTTCTTGTTTTTTCATATTTTCAGTAACATCTAGCATAAATCCACCAATTAATTTAATGCTTCCATCTTCATTAAATTCTTCAACTTCAATACTATGTTCAAAATAAAACATTTCACCGGTTACAAGATTTTTATGTTTTAAAAGTAAATGTTTCAAAGAATTTCTTTTTAGATCATAGATTTCATTTAATTGAGATAATAAAGTTCTACACAATTCTTTTGCTTCTAATGTATCCAAAGAGATTGTATTTCTTAATTTTCTTAGTTCAATCATTCCCTCAGAATTTCTCTGTATCCCCAATTTTTGTGAAAACATGTCGTTACCAAAGATTTGATTATTATTTTTAATAAAGGAATCATTTTGATACCATACGATAACATTCCCTGCTTTGATGGCTACTTTTTCCGCAAGTTGAAGATGCTCGTTTTGAACTCTCAATCGTTCTAATTCTTGATTTCTTAGAGTAGATTGAGTAATGTCAATTGATACTCCAACAAATAGTAATACTTCACCCGATGGATCTCTCTCTATCACAGTTCCCCTAACTTCAATCCATTGTGGATTGTCTTTATCAACATTATTAGGGATTATTACATCATACTTATCTAATTCGCCTGTAAATATTTTTTTATGTGTATCTTTAAAATTATTCAAGTACTCAGCATAAGCTGGAGTATGTTTTATTATTTTACGAAAGTGTTTATTCAACATCTCAAAAAAGTTTTCAAAATCATAACAATCTGTAATTCTCATTAATTTACGATGTGAATCAGTAAAATAATATCTGCCCTTCGTGTAATGTTTTTGATAATACCATATCCCTACATCACTATTCATTAACCCTGTATTCACAAGATTATTAATGATGTTTAGTTGATGAGAGGATTCAAATACATCTGACAAATATATATCAATAGCAACAAAAAATCTTGGAGACCCATCTTTATATCTTATAAGACATTTACCGTATGCTTCAACCCATACTGTTTCGCCACTAACAGTTGTTGCAGGGCTTCTCCCTGCAAAATAGTCTGTTTTATTATCCCTCATTTTTCTAAACGATTCTTCTTCAGTCTTGATACACTCATCATAAAATTGAGAAGTCGTTCTAGCTTTATCTCTTACTTCCTGGAATTCAATCGTACTATATAACATATTTTCATGTAAATCCATTCCAAGTATTTTTGGTCCAGAATCTGTTTGATAAAAGTCCCCAGTGTAACTATCATAATCTTTCCACCAGGTACTACCAACAAATAATTTATTCGAAGAGTCCAATACATTAGCTAATAATGCTAGTTCTTTTTCAGTCTCTTGAAGTTTCTCGTAATTTATAAGGTACACTTTTATATTATCATCATCTATTTTTTCAAGTTTAAATGTAAAATTAAGCTTTTTAGAATCTATATTTCTTACATAATCATATTCAGTATCATCAGATACATCATTAGTTATACATTGATTTAATATACTTATAAGGTTATTAGAAAATAAAGGAGAATTTATCAAGTAATACTGATTTGCTATTACATTATCGAACGACAACAAAAGGACTGAATTGAAATCAAAACTAATTTGCTTGCTTAAAATATTGATATTACAAATACCACAAGCATCTTCAATCGAGTTTATAGTTGTGTTAAAGAAATTTTTTGCGTCTTTTTCAGTAATTATTCTTTTTGTTTTCATACTAGTCCTCCTTAAAATTATTTTCAATATGTAAAAATAATTTTTGTGTTAATATGTTAAAAATAGTTGTTAAAGTTTATTATATTTATCAGCTTTTCCATAAGCTTTACTTACTGGGTACTTCAGTTCATTCTTATCAATTTTTTCGTTCATAATAGTTTCAAAGTCAAAACCATAATGTTCACTTAAAAGTAAACAATAAGACATAACATCAGCCAGTTCTTCCTTTACATTATCAAGGTCAAAGTATGTATCTCCAAATTGATAATTTATTAATAATTCAGAAGCTTCTATTGTGATTGATTTTGCTAGGTTATCTGGAGTATGAAATTGTTCCCAATTTCTATCCTTTGTAAATTTTAATAATCTTTTAATAACTTTTTCCATTTTGCACCTCACAATTGATTTTTCATTTCTAATCTATTGTACCAAATATGACTGATAAAAAAAAGAAACTTATCAAAGAGATAATAAAAACAGACTTTTCAAAGTCTGTTTTAATATTATTCATTTCCGCTCTTGTGTACTGGAACAAAAGGAACTTTTACTTCTCTTAACCCAGTGTGATATTCATTTATTACTCTAACAAGCAATTGGTTTAAATATTCAACATCAACTTCTAAAGCTGATGCTTCAATATGGTCTCCACCAATTCCAGAATGATTTGTTAGATACAAATAAGTCCCACCTGTCATTAGTGCTTCGTTTCTAAGTAAATATTCTGTATATTTATCAATTCCACTTGATGCGACAGGAATCATTCGAATACCAAGTTCAGATGCTTTATATATTGCATCATAGTATCTCGTCATATTTCCTTGATTTTTGTGAGGGGGTGCATCTAATACATGAAATAGTAATTTTGTTGTGTTATCGTCACTCCAATTTTTATTTACAGCTTCAAAAAGCGCAGTATCTACAGCTTCTTCGAAGTCTCCGCCTCCACCATAACTTTGTGTTTCTAAAATATTTTTTTGAGCTTCTAGATCAGTAGTGAAATCAAAATATTTGGTAACATAATCATCTGTTAAATCTCTATATAGTAATAAAGCTAATTTAATAGTGGTATTTGAGTTCTGCAACTTAACTTCAGATATTACATATTCAATCTCTGCTTTTAGGTATGCAATTTCATCTCCCATTGAACCAGTAGTGTCAATTACGAACATGATTTCAATTATATCTTGGTGTGTTTCAGTGCTACTATATATATCAATTATAACTAAGTTTTTTATTTCAGTATATTCATAGTCTTGATATATTGTCTGTCCATCATAAGACACTCTTATTTCTGAAATCGAATCTAATTGATCGCTTTTAGGGAACAAGTAAGCTAATCCATTAGCGTTACTATGTGCGCGATAAATTACTTCTTGAGTGTCATTTAACAGCTCTACTACCGCACCATTAATAGCAAGTTCACTATTACGTAAAACTACTTTTATCATGTTTAAGGTGTCAAAGTATCCAACGTGGTTATAATAATCCAAAAAGACACCTGTTGTTAAATCCTGTGAATTCTCAAATAATGATAAGTAAAATTCATACTCTAATATATCATTCAATTCACTTCCTGATAATTGCCCTGGTTGAATATCAATGTCTCCATATGCTAAACTATCTGAATACATAATGCTTTCACCATCACATGTCCCAAATTTGTCACTAAGTCCTGACGAGGTTGTTATGGCATAAAAATAATCTGCATCACCTTCTCCTATTATTGTAGAATCATTCTTTTCTTCTGGTATATAACTATTACTCTCTAATTCAGAGCTTGAACAGCCCACTAAAATAAAAGCAATAAAAAAAACTATTGAAACCAATGTTAATTTCTTCACAATCCGTTCCTCCTTATTTCATTTTTACTGTCGTTTTTTTCTAACTTACCTATATTTTATCAGAAATAGGCAATAAAACAGCTCTTTAAAAGTGTCTTACATAATTATCTAATTAAACTACAAAAAAAGTCTAAACATATAGTCTAGACTTATAATTAATAATTATTTATTCAATTTAAATGATATAGTCACAGGATTATGGTCTGTATATTTAAATTCATAATCCCTTGTGTTTATTTTTACCACTTCTATTTTCGGACTAACTAAGAATCCATCTATTATTGTTTCAAAATTCTGGCCTTTTATATATGGAGTATCTTCACTTCTAACGGTATTTACTTCCTTGTCATACACAATTCTGAATTTTATATCAAAGAGCTCCTTAGGCAATGTGCTTACCCATTTAGGCATAATATCTTTGTAGATACTTTTGTCAAGAAGATGATTCCAATCTCCACCTATAATAACGTACTTGTTTGTTTTTGATATTTCATTAATGAACTCAATTAAATGTTCTATTTGTTTTTTTCTTACTAGTCCACCTTTATCATAGGCTGATAAATGAATATTTATTAAGATTAGTTCTTCTTTATCATTAATCTTATATTTATTAATCATCATACATCTCTTTAAAAAGAACAATCTTTTTGGGAAACGTTCATCCCCTTTAAGTCTATGTCTATGCGATTCTAAAATCTTGAATTTAGACAAAGTAAGTAAACCACTTTCTGCGCTCCCCATTGGTTTGAAAATCGGAACTGGAATATGCTTAACTTTATAGTTATAAACAAACGAACTATTATAATCGGTAAACTTCTTTGTGATATTTTTAACTTGATTTGTATAACAACTTCTTCTACAAGGTTCATCAACTTCTTGTAAGAAAAAAAAGTCACTTCCTATTTCCTTTAACATTTTAACAATGGCTTTTAAATTCTTTGAAGTTTTCTGTTTAGAAACACATTT
>CAYVZR010000010.1:16868-28363 GCA_964456195.1 uncultured Candidatus Izemoplasmatales bacterium
CAAAATAGCAAATTCTTAATTTACATGCTCTAAAAATATTTTATCGTCAAAGCTTCCATTTGTCATATTTTTCTTAATACGAGAAATATCGATACTTCTTTTGTCGATGTTGTTAACCATAAGAACATACTCTATAATCTCATATATATCAGCAAGCTCATATATTTTTTGTTCAATGCTTTCAGCTTCAAAAAGCTCTTTTGCTTCTTCAATGAGTTTTCTTCTTAATTCAAGTTCATATTCTTTATCATTCAAAATACGAGTTTTGAACTGTTTTCCTTCACTTTTAATCATCTCAGGTATGTTATCTCTAACTAATTTATTATACTTTATCATTTGTTTACACCCTCATATCCATGAAGCATTTATCTAATGAGCCACTGTTTACGGCATCTTCTAAATCTTGTTTTTCTTTATTACTTACATTTTTGAGACCATTTAATAGAGATATATTTCTTAATTTTAATTTTTCAATATCCTCATTTGATGGTATTAACTTAATTTTAGTTTGTTTGTCCGCGATTACTAAATTCCAAATATTGTTAGAATAAATGTAATTATAAGGAATCACATGAACCATTTTAATATCTTTATATTCTAGGTGATCTCCAGTATAAAAATCTTTTAATCCTTCTGTATGGAAGTACTGCACTAAAATATTTTTAATTGATCTAAGATTCATCTTCTTTAAATTATTTGATGCAGAATCAATTACTTTTCTCTGCAAGAATGGAGAATTATTATAGTTTTCTAAATATAAAGCCCACTTTGAGTTAATAAGCTCATTGAGTATTTTGGAATAATTCTTTATTACTTCTACTTCGGCTATTTTAAATCTAAGAGCCTTATTTTTTAAATCCAGCTTGTATAACTTAATTTTTTTACTCCTATGATTTAAAAAACGATAGGCAATATTTTTATTTGCAATTTTCATTATTCTATTGATAATTTTTTCAAATTTAATTTGTTTTCTTTTAAGGAATATCTCCACTTCATTGTACCAAACAGGATAATTGTGTTTCTTTCTTAAATAATAGTCTTCTGAAATTTCTTTGGTAACTTTTTCAATTACAAGAAAGTCACCTTGAGACAATTTAAAAAAACAATTTAGATTCCAATAATATTTGAGAATCTTTTGCACAATAAAATACTCTTCAATTACAACCTCATCTTCTATTACTTCGTACTGTTCATCAATAATACATTCAATAATTGCTCTTCCCCAAGATGCCTTATATGTATTATCATTTTTGATTCCGTCAATAATAGTAATCCAATTACTCAAATATTTTTCCATAGAACCACACCCTTATTCTAATTATACAATTTTTATAAACAAAGAAAAAGGAGAAAATTGATTTCTCCTTTATGAATTAAATAATTCCTAATTTTTGTCCAACACTTTTAAATTTATCAACAGCAAAATCAAGGTCTTTTGTAGTGTGAGACGCACTAATCATACAGCGCAGTCTTCCTTTACCCATTGGGACAGTTGGAAATATAATACCAGAAACATATACACCAGCTTCTAATAAAGCTTTACTAAATTGCATCGTTTTCGCTTCATTACCAACCATTACAGGAGTAATAGGAGTTTCACTATGCCCTGTATCAAACCCTAATTTACTTAGTTTTTCTTTGAAATATCTAGCATTGTTCCATAGTCTCATAGAGTATTCATCACTCTCCATCAACATTTTCACACTCTCAGTAGCCGCAGCAGTTGCTGCTGGTGGGAGTGCAGTTGAAAATAACAGCGGTCTAGCTCTATGTGACAACCAGATTTTAGTTTCTTTTTTACTAGCCACATATCCTCCAGCAACACCAATTGCTTTTGATAATGTGCCTATAATAAAATCAACTCTTCCGTGTAATTTAAAGTGGTCTACTGTACCTCTACCACTTTCACCTAAAACACCACTACCGTGTGCATCATCTACGTAAGTTAAGGCATTATATTTTTCTGCTAGATTAACAATTTCTGGTAATTTTGCTAAATCACCATCCATTGAAAATACACCGTCAGTTATTATTAACACTTGATTATATTGGTCTCTTTTTTCAATTAAAATATTCTCTAGATTTTCCATATCAGAATGTTTAAATATTGCTTTGTCAGCTCTGCTTAATTTAACTCCATCAATAATTGAAGCGTGATTTAATTCATCACTTATGATTAAATCCCCTTTTGCAGTAATCGCAGGTATAGTTCCGATATTACAATTGAGTCCTGATTGGAAACACATAACTGCCTCTTCATGCTTGAATTCTGCAAGGATGTCTTCAAGTTTGCCAATGATATCTTGATTTCCTACAATAGTTCTAACCGCTCCAGCCCCAGCTCCATATTTATTAACAGCGTCAATTGCAGCTTTTTTTACTCTAGGATGGTTAGCGAGTCCTAAATAGTTATTACTCGAAAGGTTAACTACTTTTTTTCCATTAAGATTAATTACATTATCACATGGACCATAATTAACAGGTAATTCTCGGTAAACACCATCTTTTTTTAATTCTTCAATTTTGTCTTTAAGAAATTTTAGTTCATGACTACTCATTTTATTCATCTCCTGGAAGTAAGACAATTTTTCCGCAATTCCCACTCCCCATAAGTTCCATTGCTTTTTGAAATTCAGTTAATTTAAAAGTATGAGTGATAATTTTATCAAAATCTAACATATTATTATCAATTAGATCTTTTACTTGATACCATGTGTCATAAATTCTTCTTCCAACCACTCCATATATATTTAAACCTTTAAATACTATATATTTTGCTAAATCAATTTCTATATTTTTGGTAGGAATTCCAAGCATTGATAATCCTCCACCAGCTTTAACGTAACGAAATGCTTGTTCGATTGCGTGTTTGTTACCACTAAATTCGCCAACTACATCAGCACCACGGCCGTTAGTTTCCTCTAACACTCTTGCTACTACGTCTTCTTTTAGCGGATTAATAATAACATCTGCTCCTAATTCTTTAGCTAACTTTAATCGATAATCATTAACTTCAACAGCAATAATTTTCTTAGCTTTATATGCTTTTGACACATTCACTGCCATCAATCCAATTGGTCCACAACCAGTAATAACTACATCTTTTCCTTCAACAGGGAAATGAGACATTGTATGTACTGCATTACCTAATGGTTCCTGAACACTTAAATGTAAAGGGTTTGCTTCTTTACTATTTATGAAGCAATTCATTGCAGGAATTTTAACGTATTCCGCAAAACATCCATCAATGTCTACACCTATTATTTTTGTGTTCTCACAGATGTGTCCTTCACCTCTTAAACAAAACTCACAAGTACCACAAATTATATGTGTTTCAGCACTTACGATATCTCCTAATTTTACTCTAGTTACTTTGCTACCTATTTTAACAATTTCACCGCTAAATTCATGCCCTGCAGTAAAAGGTAATTTTAGCCTATTTTTAGCCCAATCGTCATATGTATAAATGTGATAGTCAGTACCACAAACACTTGTATAATTAACTTTGATGAGTACTTCATGGCTTTCCAAATTTTTAGGAATTTTCTTCTTCATTAGAGTAAGCCCTACTTCAGGTTTATCTTTGACTAAACAGGTCATTAAAGTGTCAAAATTTTCTTTCATTTTCAGTCTCCTTTATGCATATTTGTACAAACGCTTTCATCAAACTTTATTATACCATATTAATCTATTTTGTATAGTAGTTTAAATAGTATTTTTTCATAAAAAAATAACGGTTAAAATAACCATTATTTTTTTTGTTTTGAATCATCTTGGGTCCCCACCGTAAGATTTCTTTCCAAACATAAAATTGTTAAAATACAACTCTATGATATGTATGTAACACCCATGTCCTAATCCGCCCTTACTTATATTATATATTATAATGTTTTTAAATAATATTACAAGAAAAACCTGTTATTTTACAAATGTTTGAATCATAGTATTAGATATATATATTTTTCGTTTGTAAATCAAAAAATAATTATTATTCTCATAAAAACTATCTTAGATACCGTTTTTATTGTAATGTAAAAGAGTTTGAGCAACTTCAAAAGCCAGCTTGTATCTTCTCTCTTTTCTTAAAAAATCCATCAGTACATTGCACGATATTTCAATCATCTCTCCATCATCAGCTTTAAGCACTAATTTAATAAGTCTCTTTAAGTTCTTCTCGTATCTTTTCTTATTCATATATTTGTCATGATACTGCATTTTAAACAATTCGAAAAACAACTTTGTTTTCTCTGATTTTTGAACCCATTCAAGAGAATTATATTTGTCATATAGTTCTATGAATTTATTATCATCTTTTTTTCTAGCTACTATATTAAACATTACATAATAATACAATTTATTAAATCCTGGTGTAACTTTTTTTATATATCCTTCTGCTGTTTCAAAATCTCCTTTTATAATCGATAGTAAGGAAAGTCTTGCATTGCATCTGTTTATTAAATCTCCAACATTATATTTCATAGAGTAATCTAGTACTACATTATACATTTCCTCTGCTTCAGCGTACATATTTAATCTACTGTAATCATATGCAATTCGTGTTCTTAATCTCATTGCTCGAACGTAATTAGTCTGAGATTCAAATTTTGGAATTGAATCTAGAGCTATTCTGCTTGAATCAACATACTTATTAGCTTTGCTTAGAGATATTACATAGTATTCGTTTATTAACAAGTATAGCTTTTCATCTCCAAAACTTAAAGCTTTCTCAAGATATAGTCTTGCATCAGCAAAAAGTTCTCGATTAATATAATCCAATCCTTTAATGAAGTAGAATAACTGTCTTTGGTACTCTGAAAAAAAATCAAGAGCTACTCCATACTGAGTGAGTAAACTATCAATTTGTTCAAAATAGATATCTGAAATAGAGTAATATAAGCATTGAATTATTGCAAAATTAATAACCTCTGAACTATTCTCATATATTTCTTTATCCTTTTCAATTTCTTTTATAACTTTAGCTGCCTCATCGTATTCGTAAAATACAATATGTTTAAAAGCTTTCTTATATAATTTATTAAATTTGATTGATATTTTAGGATCATCATAAAAACTCAACTTCAAAACTCTAAATATATCTTTAATTGTATCATTATGCGGTGTCAATTGTCCTTTTTCAAAATTAGATATTAATGTATGAGATATATTCGTTAGTTGTGCTAAATCCCTTAATGAATATCCTAATTTCATTCTATTTACTCGAACAATAACCCCTAGCACTTTTAAATTGTGTTTCTCAATCGACTTAAAATCATCCATGTAGTCACCTCATTAACTATTTCTATTTTACTATAAATAGTTAATTATATCTATTTAATCTTACAATAAAAAAGCAATCATCCATTTCTGGATGATTACTTTTTAAAACATTTCTGATATTGTTTTTGCTTGCATATGTAAGATTAAATATTCTGGTCCACCAGCTTTAGAATCTGTACCTGACATGTTGAATCCACCAAATGGTTGATATCCAACAATTGCACCAGTACATTTTCGATTAAGATATAAATTTCCTACATGGAAATTTTCTCTAGCCATTTCAAGGTGTTCTCTATTTCCAGATAGTACTGCACCAGTTAATCCATAATCTGTATTGTTTGCTACTTCAATTGCTTCTTCAAATGATTTTACTTTTGCAATTGATAAGAATGGTCCAAAGATTTCTTCTTGCATAATTCTAGAATTAGGATCACAATCAATGAAAACTGTAGGTTTAATAAACCAACCAACTGAATCGTCTCCAATTCCTCCGGCTGCAAGCTTACCTCCAAGTTTTCCAATTTCAACATAATTCATTATTCTGTCAAATGCTTTTTGGTCTGTAACTGGACCCATAAAATTATTGAAATCAGATACATTCCCAACTGTTAATTCATTAGTAAGTTTGACGACTTGTTTAACAACTTCATCGTATACATCTTCATGAATGATTGCACGTGAACATGCACTGCATTTTTGTCCAGAGAATCCGAATGAGCTTTTTACAATTGCTTCGGCTGCTAGATCTAAGTCAGCACTATTATCAACTACGATAGCATCTTTTCCACCCATTTCAGCAATTACTCTTTTTAGCCATTTTTGTCCTTTTTTTACTTTTGCTGCATTCTCATAAATTAAACAACCAACAGCTCTACTTCCTGTAAAAGAAATAAATCTAGTTTTAATATGTTTAACTATGTAATCTCCAATTTCTCGACCAGCACCAGGTACAAAATTAACTACACCTTTTGGAAGGCCTGCTTCATGTAATACTTCTAAAAATTTATAAGCTATTACTTGAGTTGTATGTGCCGGTTTTAATAACACTGTATTTCCACCAACTACCGCAGCACTTGTCATTCCCGCTAAGATAGCTAAAGGGAAGTTCCAAGGTGTAATAACCGCTGCTACTCCAAGAGGTATATACTTATATTCATTTCTTTCAATGTTTCTTCTACTTAAAGTTTTGTTATCAACTTTTTCTAAATCCAGAATTTGACGACCATAATATTCTAAGAAATCAATTGCTTCTGCTGTATCAGCATCAGCTTCAGGCCATGGTTTACCAGCTTCCTTTGTCATTAAAGCACTAAATTCATATTTACGTTTACGAATAATTGCAGCAGCTTTAAATAACACATCAGCTCTTGTGCTTGCCTTTACTCTTTTCCAAGACTCAAATGCAACTAAAGCAGCATTCATTGCATTGTCTATATCTTTAATTGTTGCTTGGCAAATTTTACCAATTACTTCTTTGTGGTTACTTGGATTTAAAGAAGACTCTAGTGTTTCTGTAAATATTTCTTCTCCATTAATAATTAATGGATATGTTTTCCCTAAATACCCTTCGACTTTAATTAAACCTTCCATGTACTTTTCAATTACTTCTTTTTTAGTAAAATCCAGTAACGGTTCTGTTTGATATAACGTAGTTCCCATCATTAAATCTCCTCTCTATACAACACTTTTTTCATAGTCATTAAAGTTAGCATTTTTAAAACGATTAATATTTAAATCAGTAGTATCTAAAGTTGTTTTTTCTCCTAAAATAATCTCTGATAGTAGTAATCCTGTCATTGGAGCAAACATAAACCCATGTCCACTGAAACCACAAGCTAAATAAAATCCTGGTAGTTCATTAACATCTGAAATAATTGGTAATCTGTCTGGACTTAAGTTATATAATCCTCCCCACTGTCTAATCACTCTTAATTCACCAATAGGAGGCAATATGTTTACTACAGTCTTTGCCATTTCATCTAAGAAATACCAACTTGAATCAATATTGTAACCTTTTGGCATAAATGGATCACTTCTACCCATTACAAAACTTCCGTGAGGAACTTGTTGGCAATAGATATTTAATGAAAATGACATTACCATTGGTCCTTGTATTTTTTCTATTGGTTCAGTAACAAGTATTTCGTGCTTTTCTGAATAAACTGGTATATCTATACCTACCATCTTACCAATTTCTTTAGAATAACCACCAGCAGCATTAACTACTTTACTTGTTAATACTTCGTGACTTGTAGTAATTACTTTTTCAATTTTATTATTATTCACTATAATATCTAAAACTTTTTCTTGATAATAGAATTTAACTCCAAGTCTTTTAGCAGCTAAGTAATAAGCATCTGTTACTGTAAAAGGATTAAGATGTCCATCTGTATTACAAAAAGTTGCACTTACTACATTCTCAATGTTTAAATGAGGAACAATCTTTTGCGCTTCAAGTGGTGTTAGCTTAACCGCAGGTATCCCAAGGCTATTTTGTAACAATACATTCTTCTCAAATTGAATGTCTTCTTCTTTAGTCATTGCGACTATAAGGTAACCTTCTTGTTTAAATTCTATATCTCTTGGATATCCTAGTTCTTCTTGAGCGGTTTCAAAAAACTCGACACTTTTTTTTGCTAGGATACAATTATTTTTTGTCCCCCATTGTTGCCTAATTCCTGCACCACATCTTCCTGTAGATCCTCCAGATAAATAGTTATCATCAAATACCACAATATCTTTAACGCCTTTTTTAGCTAAATTATAAGCAATACTTACTCCACTGATTCCTGCTCCTATTATAACAATATTAGCTTTCATCGTCTAGTGCCTCTACTATTGCTTTTAGTTTTACTCCTGCAGTTAATGGTCTTACTTTTTGTGTTTTAACTTTATCTATCGGAGTTTTTGTAAATTTAGCTATTTCTCTTTGGACTAATTGTCCACATGAATTTCCTTGGCAAGGTCCCATTCCTACTCTAAGTATTCTCTTTATTTCTTCAAAAGATGTATATCCTTCTTCCATTAGTTTATGAAGGTCTTCCAAAGTTACATCTTCACAACGACATATTATAACATCTTTTTCGTTCATAATTTACTCCTTATGGTAATAAATTCATAAATATACTTCTTTGGGACTATTACTTGAATTAAAGCTGTTCTATCTTGTTTTTCTTTTAAAGATACTTTTTCGATATATGCTTTTGTTATAAATTCTCCTGCTCTATTTACACCATCCCATGTTTCACCCACTTTAGGCAATGGTCTTAATTCATATGGTATTTTAAATCTAGCATTTAATTCATCTAATAATTCAACTGTAAAAATTGCAAGTCCCGGGCAACTATAAACACATATACCACAACCTGTGCATTTATCAAAATCTACAACAGGTGGTGTGTTTATATCTTCTCCAATATGAATAGCGCCAAATGGGCAACTTGTTGAACAAGGATTACAAGGTATTCTTTCATAACATTCTGTGATAGCTTTTGGCTTGTTTAAATATTTCTCATCAGGAAATCTTGATAAGATTAAAGTTTTACTTGGAACACCATTAATATTTAACATATCAATTACCTCGCAATTTCTTTTAAGCCAAGTCTTATTTTTTCTCCAAATGGTCCACTTCTTAAATTACGAAGTTGATTTTTGAAATCAAGATATAACTCATCATATTTTGGATGTATAAATCCCAGTTTATTAGCTACTACAAGCCCTGTTAAGTAGCCTTCTACTATTGCACTACTTGCTTCTTCAATACCACAAACATCACCAGCTACAAAGATATTTTCAATTGATGTTTCGTGGTTTTTATTGATAAGTGGAACAAGTCCACCTAAATAACCAACATATTTCATTTCAGTACCAATCATACTAAGTAAACTAGATAATGGACTAAGTCCTACACTTATACATAAAGCATCTATTTCTATTTCTTCATCAAATCCATCTATAAAATTCCATTTATCATCGAGTTTACCAATAATTATTTTTTCAAGGCAATCTTTCCCAATCGCTTTTTTAATAGAATGTGATGTTTTAATATCAACACCAAGTCTTTTAAGTTTTGAAGCATGAACTTTGTATCCACCTATAGTACTCGCTGCTTCTAAAACACACTTAACATTCACTCCTGCTTGAATTAATTGATAACTTATGATTAGTCCTATGTTTCCACTACCAACCATCACAACATCATGTCCTGGCATAACACCATGAACATTCATTAAAGTTTGAACAGCTCCAGCACCATATATCCCAGGTAAATCGTTATTCTCAAAAGCAAGTACTTTTTCACTAGCTCCTGTAGCTATAATGATTGCTTTAGCTTGTACTTTTATATACTTTTCTTTTTTCAAAAGAGTAACCACTTTGTCTTTATATAGTCCAACAACTGTTGTATTTGTCATTATCTCAATTAAATTAGGAAATTCTAAAACATCTTTAACTAATATTTTTGCAATATCAATACCACGTGTTTTGGCATATTGTTTTTCGCTACCGAAAAACATATGTGTTTGTTTAACTAATTGTCCACCTATTGCTGAAGAGCGTTCAATGACAAGTGAAGCTAGTCCTGATTCAGCTGCAGTTTTTGCAGCACTAAGTCCAGCTGGTCCACCACCAATTATTACTAGATCAATTTTTTTCATTAATATCACCTTTGTTTACTTGCGTCTTAACATTCATACCTTCAACAAGCATTGTAACGCAAGATCTAACATTTGGTTTTCCATCAACAATCATATTACATGACGAACAGTTACCAATAGCACAGTACAACCCACGTGGTCTTTTAAGTTTAATGCTATAACTAAGTATCTTAATTCCAAGAGCGTGTAAAGCTGACGCTATTGTATCTCCTTCATAGCCATAAACTTCTTTTCCATCAAAGAAAAAAGAAAGCTTTTCTTTCTCTCCAAATGTTAAAATAGGATGTTCTTTTATTCGCATCTAATCACCTCTTCATTTATCCATGATTATTATATCATAAAGCGCTTACATTATGATACAGTTTTTGTAAAAAAAAAGCGCAATAAATTGCACTTCTATTTTTGGTGTCTAACTACTCCGTCAATCACTACAAATTGTGTTCTTGTCATGATATCAAAAATAGGTCCATCCCATACAACGATATCAGCATCTTTACCAACTTCTAAAGATCCTACTCTATCGTCAATACCGTTTAGTTTAGCCGCTGTGATAGTCAAAGCTTCTAAAGCTTTCATTTCACTAAGCCCTTCTTTTATGAAGAGTGCTGCTTGAACTAATGTAGTATCTAATGTGATAACAGGATGATCAGTCATAATTGCAAAAGTTATGTCATTATCTTCTAAAATTTTTGCTGATTTATATGTTTTATTTCTTAGCTCATATTTTGATGCTGCTCCAAGTGTTGGGCCAATGATTAAATTAACATTTTCTTCTTTTATTTTATTTGGAATCATGTAGGCTTCTGTAGCATGATCAATTGTTACGTTTAGGCCGAATTCTTTACTGATTCTAATAGCTGTCATAATATCATCACGACGATGTGCATGTATTTTCACTATCATTCCATCAAATACTCTCATTAATGAGTGTAATTTCATATCAAATGCTGGTTCTTTAGCATCTTTTTCTTTATTTTCAAAAGCTTTTAACTTTTTATGATAATCTTTTGCTTTAAAAAGCCATTCTCTCATTAAGGCAGCACTCGCCATACGAGTACCTGGATTTTTATTAGTTGAACCATAAACTCTTTTAGGATTTTCTCCCAGAGCCATTTTCATTGCAGTTTCTTCTTTTATAACCATATCTTCAACTGTTTCACCAAATGTTTTAATAGCACAGAAAGTACCACCAATTACATTAGCACTACCTGGTCCAGTGTTTACTGTTGTAATCCCTGATCTATAAGTATATTCAAAAGCCATATCTTTTGCAAATATACTATCAATACCACGAAGTTCTGGATAAATTGGTCCACTCATTTCGTTAGTATCATCACCTTCAAAACGAATTCCTTCTTCCATTACACCTATATGACAATGAGGATCTACTAATCCCGGAGTTACAAGTAATCCTTTAGCGTCTATTACTAAAGCATCTTTGTATTTACTAATATCAATATCTTTTCCTACTTCTAAAATCTTTTTACCCTCAACAACAATACTACCTAAACCATTGTTGTCTTTTGCCATAGTAATGAGGTTGGCATTTTTTATTATTAACAT
>CAYVZR010000011.1:0-27082 GCA_964456195.1 uncultured Candidatus Izemoplasmatales bacterium
AGTTCCAGAAAATACTCTTGTTATTGGTAATCCCATGAAAATAATCAGAGAATTATCTGAGGCTGAACTTGAGAATATTAAACTGAATAAAGATTATTATCTAAAATTAATGTCAGAATACAAATAGGAACAATTAAATAACACATATTTATTTTAATATATGCAAGAAGAAAATAATTACATGTAACTCAATTTAGCTCGATTTGCATATAATAACAACAATGATATAGTCTAAATGGAAGGGATTAATATGAAGAAATTATTACTTGTTTTACTTTTGCTATTTAGTTTAGTTGCTTGTTCAAATAACAACAATGATAAAGTTGAGGTTGAAGAAAACACCTATGAAAGTCCATATGTAAAACACTATAATTTCTCAACGCCCATTTTAAACGAAGTATATTATAATTACCATGAGGTATTTGCCGGTATTTATTTAGATATTGGATACAATATTAATATCACAGAAGATGCGCCACAAACTCTCATTGATAAATTGGAACAAAGTGGAGTTAAATATCATATTGTAAAGTTTTCATATTCAGAACTATGGACTGTGCATGAACTTATTCTTGATACGATAATAAATGAAAATATGGATAATTTTAGAGGAATAGGAGTTTCTGAAATGGATAATACCATACAGCTCTCACTTAAAACTGATACAGTTATCCCTGAATATTTATTTCATTACATTGAAATAGGCATCTTAACAATCGATTATACCGATTTAATTGCTACATTTAATTAGTATAAAAATTTGCTAACAAAAAGGCACAATTTAAATTGTGCCTTTTTTTATTTGTGGTACATAATCAATCAATCTTCTTTGAGATTCAGCTTTTGGATCAAAATGCATCACTTTAAAGAAGTACTGAACTAAATAACCTGAAACAATTATTAAGAAAATTGTTCCGAATCCAATTGTCCCTCCAAGTAATACTCCTATAATTAATACAGCAAACTCAATTGCTGGTTTAACATACTTAACATCTATTTTAGTTATTCTACTTAACCCAACAAACACTCCATCTCTAGGTCCGGCTCCAAGACGGGCACTTATGTAAAGACTTCTTCCGAATGATAGGGTAACTAATCCAATTACTAGAACAATAGTTTTTTCTAGTGTAGTACTTGGAATATACTTAAATAAATTATCTACAAAGTCTATCATAAGACCTACTATCATAACGTTCAATATCGTTCCTATTCCTATTTTTGTTTTAAGTAGCAAAACACTTAGCACTAAAACAAAAAGTCCAAAATACAGCACTACAAGGCCAAATGAGATATCAAACCTTACTGATAATCCTTGATGAAATATTCCCCAAGCATCCATTCCTAAATCTGATCTCTTTGTAAGCACAATTCCAAATGATAAAAATATGAATCCAATGAACAGTATTGGAATTCTTTTCAAGTCTTGTTTTAGTAAGTTCATGAGTTCACCTTATTTCTCTATTTTAACACAAAATATATTCTAACATATTAATATAATTAAACAAGAAAAAGCCACTAAATTATAGTGGCTTAAATGTATTATAAATCATATTTTGACAGTATAGCAGCTGGTGTCTTTCTTAATAATAAGTTAATTGGAAGTAAACCAAAGAATGTATTAATAACATAAATACCTAAAACTCCACCGAGTGTCAATAATATTGGATACCTTACTAGCTCAAAATATTCTATTACTTGACTCTGTGCTCTTAGTAACAGAATTATCATTGCAAAATAACCGATAATACTACTTATAGTTGTTGTAAGAATTACTTCAACAATAAACATTTTACGAATATTATTTTTTGTAGCTCCAAGTGCTCTATATACACTTACTTCGTATATTCTAGAAATTAAACTACTTCTCATAATAAAGTAAATACTAATTGATGATGTAACAACACCAACTAGTGCAAATATATAATACGCTGCGTTCTGCTCAAACTCAAAACTTGCATATTTATCATAATCATCTAAATAATCACTTGTTGCTTCAATTCCAAGTTTCTCAAGTTCAACTAAAGCTAATTCAGGATCTTCAGCGTATGCTAAGAATGAGAAATTAACAAATGCATATTGAGTTGTATTAAAATACTCTTTTTGCATAAATTCAAGATTAGATACATATAATAAACTACTATCATAGAATTTACCATTATCTGTGTAAGTATATGTTCCTGAAACATCGTATCTTCCAGATTGAAGTCCAACATTACTTGGAACACCATTATCTCTAATATAAGGGCTTTGAGCACTCATTAGTACTTTTTTTGATAAATTTGGCATTGTTCCTGTTGCTAATTCAAACCCACCACCAAAAATACCGGGATCGATTAATGAAGGCATAACTAAAGAATAAATTAGCTCTGGTTTCATCCACACTGTTGGAGAAGCATCATTTGCAATTCCAACAATTGGGAAATTTAAACTTGTTTCATCATTGACATCAAAATCTTTTCCACTTGATTGAAGTTTAAATGAACAATCAAGAATGTCTTTATAAGTTTCAATTCCTCTATGAGAATAATCTTTAATAAGTTGGTCCGCAATTGTATAGTCAATAACAATACCATATGTATCACCAGGATAATCACCATATATTATCTTATTAGGATTTAATAGTAATAACTGCGTAGGATGGGCTTCTATTTCTATTGAACCTTTTATTTCATAATATAACTCTGTTTCTATATTGAATGTTTTAAACTCATCAAATAATGATACTTTTTCTATGAAGTCATAATCTTCAAAAGCAAATATTTCTTCATAGGAAACATTATTCAAAACTGTTGCTTTTTCCGGGAATATTCTAATATAGTTTCTTGAGGTATTCACAAATTCAGACTCATCCACACTAGAGATATGTCCGATTAGGCCAACACTAACGCTTAGCACTGCGCCAACCAGCCCAAGAACAACATAAAGCATTTTTCCTCCAGCGTTAATCTTACTCATTTTTCGAAGAGCGTATTTAAATGAATCTTTAATAGTGATTACTCCTCTTTTTTTCTTATCCTTAGCTTCTACTATTTCATTTCCAAAATCAAATGAAGACTCTTCTATCTCAGTAGCTTTATAATGAGAATCAACTAATTCAATTTCAGATTCATTATCAATGTATTTAATTCTCTTATAATCTGTTGAGTTTACTTTTATGTATAATGTTTCGTTTCGTTTAATGACTTGAACTCCGATTTTATCAAGTTTTTTACCTTGTTCATCCGAATAAACGAGTAAATCTACTTCTTCACTAACTAGACTACTTTTACTTAAATCTTTTAAGAAAATAATCTGTTCTTGAATAATTGATAAATTACCAGCATATTCGTTTTTAACATCACTTATAACATTTCCGTTTGCTATCTCAATGATTCTATCAGCATAAAATTCAGCCAAATCTTGCTCATGGGTTACCATAATTACAAGTTTATCTTTCGATATTTGTTTAATAATATTCATTATTTCAATTGTTGTTTTACTATCTAAATTACCAGTTGGTTCATCCGCAATAATAATTTTTGGATTTTTTACCAATGCTCTTGCAAAAGCAACGCGTTGTTGTTGGCCTCCACTTAGTTGGTCTGCTCTTCTATTATTGTAATTGATCAATCCAACTTCCTTAAGCAAGTAATCTACTCTTTTGTTTATTTCTTCTTCATCTGTAATGCCATTTATTCTAAGTACTAATTCGATATTATCTTGGACAGATAATTCTTTTAATAAATTGTAGTTCTGAAAGATATATCCAATATAATCGTTTCTAATTTCGTCCCATTTATTTGCATTATATTTTGAAATTATTTTATCATCAATAGTGATTTCACCACTATTAAATTTATCCATACCACTTATAACATTTAGTAAAGTTGTTTTACCACTTCCTGATGAGCCTAAAAATACAACTAATCCGCTTTCAGGAAACTCAATTGATGTATTTTTTATTACATGGTTTTGATTACTTCTATTCTTATTAAAATATTTATTTACATCTTTTAGTTTTATCATCACTCTCACCTACTCTGCTTTCAGTGAACTAATCACTGATTTTTCAAAGATTTTTGAATTAAAATTATTGGACATAAATAACATTATTATATTGATAATAAGAAGTATAACAATATAATTATAAATCTTGAAATATCTAAGCAATCTAGGAATTGCAGTATTAAAATTCTCATTTACTAGTAGTAATCCGATTACAACTATGAATGAAACGAGTGTTAAATAAAGGATTTCAACAGCGAGTACATTACTAATAGTTTTTTTAGAAGCACCTACGCTTCTATAAATTAAGTAATCTTTTTTCTTACTTATAATTACATTCCTCATAACAAAGTACCCTACAAAATAGACAACTAAAACTGTTAATCCAAGTGTTAATGCTAATTGTAAGTTTCTTATAACTATAGAAAGTGCATCATCTTCATCAATTACTCCACTAGGATAGAATACATTATATCCCATTTCTTCTAGTTCTTCTTTTACTTGTTTTGCTTCGAACATGTCATAAACTACTACTGTTGGTTGATAAACATCATCATCAAATAATTTATCATATGTAGCTCTATTTACATAAACTCCTTGACCGAAAATATGTGGATATATCGGTACACTATTTAGTACTATTTCAAGAGGAGCATTAAGGTTTTCATAACTTGTGAATACATTGATTCCAAAATCACGATCAGCAATGTATTCAAAATCACAAAGTCCTGCATCAAAATCATCTATAACTTCTTTTCGATATCCCAAATCACGGCAAATATCAAAAAACATCATGTCATAAGCTAATACTTCATCATCTTCTAAAGAATTATCAACTCTAATATCATTGACAATTGCATACATATATGTGTTATCTATTACTAGATATTTTTGTGCGTTTTCAGCAAATGCTGTATAACGCATTTCAAGCAAAGCATCTAAATGAAAGTACATCTCATTCTTTGCATCTTCAAGTGTCAGACTTTGTTTGACTACACCTACAATCTTAAATCTAAATTGATCAGTTTCAATTTCTTGATACAGTTTAATAATATATCTGTTTGATATTTCGATATAATCACCAATATCGTAAATATCATTTTCTGAAATGACTATTTCATTCTGGTTTTTTGGAAGTTCTCCTCTAAGTAAATCAAATTCATCTAAACCAGCACTTGGTAAAACCTTGTAAAAGTGAAAATCATCTTGTTTAGTTTCTGGATTATAGTACACACTAACATATGTAGAATCAAAAACTAAATCATAATTAACTACTTCTCTCACGTATTCAAGTTTACCTATATCTATTAATTCCTCAGCTGAAAAAGCCGAATCGTCTCTTTTATTTACAACTATTCTACTTTGAAAAGTATTTTCAAAGAAAGGTGCATCATCTACAAGTGAAGTGTTTTGTTCTTTAAGGGTTAATCCATATGCAAAAATGAATGATATAATCATCATCGTTATTATTAGACCACTAAAAAATGATTTCTTTGGAACTGACAAAATGTTACTAAGAGCTATTTTTAGAGTGTCTAATATATTGGTTTTATATGGTTTTAATTCTGTAAATGATTCAGTTGTAGTAAATTTATTTATTGTGGTACTATCTTCGATTATTTCACCATCATGTAGTCTTACTTTTCTTGTAGCAAAGTCTTTTAATTCTTCGTAATTGTGGGTTACAACTATAACAAGTTTATCTGCGCTTATGTCATGAAGCAGCTTTAAAATACTCATACTAGATTCATTATCTAGATTACCCGTTGGCTCATCACAAACAATAACACTACAGTCTTTAGCAAGTGCTCTTGCTATAACTGTTCTTTGTTTTTCTCCACCTGAACACTTACTTGCCTTTTGATTTTTTACATTAGTTAATCCAACATTTTCAATCAGTTCAAGAACTCGTTCTTTTCTCTTTGTTTTATCGTATCCTTGAATGATTAAAGCTAGTTCTATATTTTGAAAAACTGTATAACTATCAATAATATTATAGTCTTGAAATACAAACCCAATGTATTGTTTTCGATATATTTCAAGTTCTTTTACAGTATAATGAGAAACATCAATACCATTCACATACATCTTACCATCTTCATAGGTATCGAGTCCGCTTAAAACGTTTAGTAAAGTCGATTTTCCACTTCCACTTTTACCAGTTATTGCTACAAATTCCCCACTTCTAAATTCTAAATCAATCTTCCTTAACGCTAATACAACATTATTTCCAGAATAGTAATATTTGGAGATATTTTCCAGTTTTAGCATATTTACACCTCGTCTTAGTTATTAATTGTAATTATTATAACACCTATTTATAAAAGTAAAAACACTTTCTAAATAATCATACCCTATTGAAGCAAATATTTCACTCAACTAGCAGTTGCATAAATATTGCTTTTCTATTTTAAAAAAATTCAATTAATGTTATTATATTTTCGAGGTGATTCATGTGTTACTTGCAGTTAAAAGTGAAGCCAGAAAAGTAAACTATATCATTTTGCTAATTGGATTGTTTGTTTTCTTTTTTGGATTATATGTTTTTCTTGATTTTGAGGGGAATACAAATTATACAGTCATGACAAAGAATTTCGGACTACTTACCGTCCTAATTCATGTATTTATTAATTTTCTTATTGCTAGTCTTTCAGCAATCATGGTTGCTTTTAGCATCATAAACTTCAATCTAACAAAAGTTGAGCCAAAAGGTTCAAATGCAATTCCATTTCTTACTTTTATTTTTGGACTTCTTACTTTTGGTTGTACTGGTTGTGTAGTTGCTTTTTTTAGCGCCGTTGGGATTGCTTTTTCACCAATCATTCTTCCTCAAGGAAATATGATTTGGAAAATAATAGCTTTACTATTTGTAATAATTGGATTTATTTGGATAATGTACTCAATTGAACACACTACATGTAAACCAAAAGAACTAAAGGAGAAATAATATGACAAAAGAAAAATGGACTCTAGAAAACCTACCTGATTTAAATGACAAAATCATTGTTGTTACTGGAGCAAATAGCGGAATCGGATACGAAGCAACAAAAGCTTTTGCTTCATCTAATGCCTTAGTAATAATGGGTTGTAGAAATTCAGAAAAAGCAAATGAAGCAAAAAATAAAATACTTAAGGAATATCCAAATGCAAAATTGGATATTATATTGTTAGATCTAATGGATTTTGATTCAATTCAATATTTTACAGATTCAATTAATAAAAAATATGATAAAGTTGATATTCTTCTTAACAACGCAGGAATAATGACAGTTCCTTATGGTTCTACAATAAATGGATTTGAAAAACAAATTGGTGTAAACTATTTTGGTCATTTCTATTTAACAATGAATTTATTAGAAATTATAAATAAAACAAAAGATTCTAGAATCGTTAACATATCAAGCATTGCACACCGATTTGGGAACATTAAACCTAATACATTTATGTATGATGAAAATAAGAAATATAGTAAATCTCGTGCCTATGCACAATCTAAGCTAGCAAACTTATTATTTACCTATGGACTTATTTCAAGACTTGAAAAATCTAATTCAAAAATCGCTGTACTCGCTGCTCATCCAGGAATTACAAGTTCAAATCTGGGTAGACATACAAAATCGCTTAGTTTTAAACCAATTAAATGGATGTTAAACAAAATAAATATGGAAACTCCTCAAGGAGCATTACCGGGTATTAGAGCTTCTGTAGACCCTGAAGCAAAAAGTGGTGAATACTATGGTCCTAATAAATTAAGAGGCGTACGTGGTTATCCTGTTATCGAGAAATCCACAAAGAGATCTCATTCAGTCGAACTCCAAGACTTATTGTGGGAATATTCAGAAAATCTTACTTTACAAAAATTTAATCTATAGAAAAGCTTTGTAAAAAGCTTTTTTTGTTTGATTAACACGACATAAAACAATATAATTATATAGAGGTGAATTTAATGGCAAAGATATTTGACTTCAAATTACTACAGACATCTGATACCCACGGTTATGTTTTCCCAACTTCTTATTCTACAAAAAAAAGAATGAACATTGGACTTGCTCAATTATCTACATTGATTAAGCAACACCGCAATAAGAACACTATCCTAATTGATAGTGGGGATACAATTCAAGGGAGTCCTTTAACATATCATCATGCAAAAGAGAATATTGATAAACAAAACCCTTTATCAAAAGTATTCAATTATATAAATTATGATTTTGTTACAATTGGAAATCACGAGTTTAACTATGGAAAAATATATTTAGAAAATTATCTAAATTATCTAGATGCAAAAATCATAAATTCAAATATAATAAATCAAAAAACAAAAGAGCCTTATTATGGAAAAAAATACGAGATTATCAATTATGATAATGGTCCAAAAATAGCTATTGTTGGTGGTACAACACATTATGTTCCAAATTGGGAACAACCAAAACATATCACAAATATGGAATTTAAGGACTGTTTTGAGGAAATCAAGAAGACTGTTGAGATTGTCAAACAAATTGAAAATCCAGATTTTGTTATAGTAAATTATCATGGTGGTTTTGAAAGAGACTTAGAAACTCATGAGTTCTCTGTAGAGGACACAGGTGAAAATCAAGGATATAGAATTTTAAAAGAAATTGATGGAGTTGATCTACTTCTCACAGGTCATCAACACAGAACTCTATCTGGAAAACTCTTTAACACATATTATACTCAGCCCGCCCTTAATGGGACAGGTCTTGGATTAATAGAAATTGAATTTAAGAAAGAAAATACACAATGGACTTATAATGTTAAAAACATTGAAATACTTAGCACTAAGAATATCGAACCAGATCAGTTGTTGTTAGATTTAATCCGTGAATCAGAAGAATCAACTCAAATTTTCTTAGATACACCTATCGGAAAAACTAAAAATGATTTATTAATAACAAATCAATTAGAATCAAGACTTAACAAACATCCTTTAATATCTTTTATAAACCAAGTTCAACTTGAATATTCTCATGCAGAAATTTCATCATGTTCCTTAGGAAATGATGTATCTGGTTTTAGAAAAGACATTACAATAAGAGATGTAACTGGTACTTACATTTTCCCAAATAGTTTGGTTGTTAAATCAGTTCCAGGGAAAGTATTAATTCAGGCTCTAGAAAAAACTGCAGAATTTTTTGATTTAGAAAATAACAAGATTGTAATCAACCCTAAATTTAATACACCTAAATTACAGCTCTATGCATATGATATGTATGATGGGATTGATTATACTATTGATTTAAGAGAACCTAAATCACAAAGAATTAAAGATGTTAAGTTCCAAGGTAAGCCTCTTGAGTTAGATAGAAACTATAATGTAGTTATGAATAATTACCGATCATCAGGTGGCGGAGACTATTTATTCTTTCAAAAATGTAAAACTGTTAAAGATATCCAAATTGATGTGATTGAATTATTGATTAACTATATATATGAGAAAAAAGTCATTACTGTTATAGATAATAAGAATATAAAGATAATATCTTAAATAGTAATATCTCAAATTTTTTGAAATAACAATACAATGTTACTACTAAAAAAGGAGCTAAATATTTAGCTCCTTTAATGTGGGTGTTACTTTTTTAACTTCTGTGTATTCTATAAAATCTATTCTTTTCCAAAAACTTGTTCAATACTAGTTTCTAGAATATATGCTATCTTGTAAGCTAATAACAAACTAGGAGAATACTTATTTTTTTCAATAGCATTAATAGTTTGTCTTGTGCACAGTGTCTTAATTGCTAAATCTTCTTGTGTTAAATTAAGTTTAGTCCTAAGTACTTTAATATTATTGGTTAGTTTAGTTGGAAGTTTATTCATCTTTCACATACAAGTAAACAGATATCAAACTTGTAATGAAGTAAGCAAAAGAAAAAGTACTGTAAGCAATCAACCAAACCCATGCAACTTCTAAAGAACCTTTATCACTATAATATACATATAAAATCATCGAAAATACGAACACAAACATACCAGTAAGCATTAACCCAACTGTTGAAGATTTTTTTTGGATTAGTTCATCTCTTTCATCAAATATATTGGATTTCTTTTTTGTTAATAAAAGCATAACAGCAAATGAGACAAAACCAAGAAAAATTATAATTATCGAAATAAGCATATGTATTCTTACAGTTTGAAAATCATTTGGTCCAACAATTATAAAATGTGTCATTAAGTAGAAAAACATTATTCCAAATATAGAGCACGTAAAAATAGATTTTTTTAGTGTAATATTCATAATATCACCTCAACAACATTGTATGTTATTTTTTACATAATGTCAAATATTTTTTACATAATTATTTTTATAAATATGTGTTAATTTGCATTGATTTTTGGTAAAATAGATATACACCACAAATTTAGAGGTGATAATATGATTACAATCAATGTGGGAAACAAAGAGTATAATTTTGATGAAGAAATTAGATTAAAAGAGTTACCAGAAGCTAATAATAAGGACTTCATAGCAGCAAGAGTAAATAATAGAATGCGTGAGTTATCATATAAATTTTTCTACGATGCTAATGTAGAATTTTTATCTATGAATAATGCAGAGGTAGTCCATATTTATGAACAAAGCCTAAGATATTTAATTGCGATGGCTTTCAAGAAAGTTTATCCTAAATATAAGATTAAGTTCAAATATAGTCTCTCAAGATCAATATTTTGTTATATTGTAAATGATGATAATCCAAATATTGATGAAGTATTGGAAAAAGTAACAGCTGAAATGAAAAGACTAATTAAACTAGACTTACCTTTTGATAGAATCACAATGAGTACTGAAGACGCTATTGAATATTATTTAAAAAATGACTATCAGGATAGAATTGATATCATTGAATATCGCCCAGAAAGCAATGTTCATTTTTACGTATGTGACGATTATATGAATTACATGTATGGATATATGGTTCCATCAACAGGATACCTTAGCAAGTTTTTATTTAGACCCTATGATATTGGATTCTTAATTCAATATCCAAGAGCTGAGAAGAATGGTGATATCCCATTATTTAAAGATGATCAAAAATATGTTAATACTTTAAGAAAAGCATCAGTATGGGCAGACATCGTTGAAGCTAGTACAATTGCTGATTTAAATAGACATTTTGAGAACGATAGTATTGTAGAATTTGTACATATGTGCGAAGCTCAACATAACGCAATGCTTACTGAACTTGGTGATAAAATTAAAAAAGATATTCATAATATTCGTTTAATCGCTATTGCTGGACCTAGTTCAAGTGGTAAAACAACATTTTCAAACAGACTTAGAATTGAGCTTATGACCAGAGGTCTTAGACCAATCACAATATCTTTGGATGACTATTATTTAGATAGAGATCAAATCCCAACAGATGAAAATGGAGAAGTAGATTTAGAACATATAAATACTTTAGATATTCCATTATTCAATCAAAATATGCTTGATTTAATAAAAGGTCTTGAAGTTGATATACCTGTTTTTGATTTTACTTCAAAATCTAGAAATGGTTATCGAAAATTAAAGGTTACAGAAAGTAATCCAATAATTATCGAAGGAATCCATGCTTTAAATGAAAAATTATCAGTAATGATTCCCAAAAAACAAGTCTTTAAAATTTATATAAGCCCCCAACTACAAATGAATCTAGATAATCATAATCCTATAAGCATTACAAATTTAAGATTACTTAGAAGAATTGTACGTGATAAGAAATTTAGAAATTCTCCAGCTATAAGAACCCTAAGCATGTGGAGTTCAGTTAGACGAGGAGAATTTAAATGGATTTATCCAAACCAAGCTAATGCTGACTATGTTTATAATTCTGGATTACAATATGAACTTTGTGTAATGAAGAAATATGCATTACCAACATTACAAGAAATTCCTTATGACAGTGAATATTACGTAACTGCAAATAGATTAATTAAATTCTTAAAATACTTTGTAGATATTGAAGATTCTTATGTACCATGTAATTCGTTATTAAGAGAATTTATTGGTGGAAGCTGTTTCGGAGAATAAGAAAATAAAAAAAACGATTATTAATTAATCGTTTTTTATTTGCCAAAAAATAACTACTTTATTAACTATTTTTCTCTTGAAAAAATCACAAGTAACTGTGAAGAAAAACTCCATGTATAATTAGTTATTATTTGTGTTTCAACAAAATTCCAACCTTGTTCAACGTTCTTATTTATCAAATTCGCAAGTTCTGTTTGAATGTTTTTATATTTAATTATTTGAGTTTTATATTCTAGCAATTATTCCACCCCCTAGAAATCATATTCGTATATTATTTTTTAGGATTCAGTACTAGATTTAAAACAATTCCAACCAAAGCAGCTAAACTCATTCCAGTTAAACTAACTGCACTATTTAATTGAATTGATGCTCCACCAAGACCGATAACTAACATTGCCCCAACTATAATTAAGTTTTTCATATTTGTAAGATTTACTTTTTCCTTAACAAGTACCTTTACTCCGTTTCCAGCTATAATACCATATAAAATAATAGTCATACCTCCTAAAACACCTGAGGGGATACTCAATATAAACACTTGGATGTATCCAAAGAACCCAAGCATGATTGCAAAGACTGCTGCAAGTCCGGTTACCCAAACACTCGCATTTTTTGTCATTGCTACTACTCCTGTATTTTCTCCATATGTTGTATTAGCAGGTCCACCTATAGCTGCACTAACAAACGTTGCAACTCCGTCACCAAATAATGTTTTATCTAACCCTGGATCAGTTATTAAATCTCTTCCGATAACTTCTCCTAAAACTGTGTGATTACCGATATGTTCTGCAATAGTAACAAAAGCAATTGGTGCAAATATCAGAATTGCAGTTAAATTTAATCTATATGTTCCTACGAAAGTAAAGTCAGGAACAGAAAAGAAACTTATGTCACTAAATACTGCTGCAAAATCAACTACTCCTAAAACTACAGATAATGTATATCCTATCAATATAGCTACTAAAAAAGGAATGACTTTCAATAGTCCTTTAGCGTAAATGCTGACAACAACTACAGTACCAAAAGTTACTAAAGCAATTATTGGAGTTTTTACATCACTTCCACTTACAAGCCCAGCACTTTCAATCGCTATAGGAGCTAGTACAAGTCCAATAATCATAATCATTGGTCCAACTACTACTGGAGGTAATATTCTCTTTATCCAGTTACTTCCTGCAAAATGGATTATCAATCCAACTATTACGTATATAACACCAACAGTCATCAATCCAAAATAAGCTGCACTAAAATCTTTACTACCGTCCAAATTGGTTATTGTTGCTGTTTGAATCGCAATTATAAACGCAAAACTTGAACCAAGGAATACTGGTGATTTTGCTTTAGTAAATGCTATATAAATCAATGTTCCAATACCACTTGCTACTAATGTTACTCCAACAGGTAATCCTGTAAGAATAGGCACCAAAACTGTTGCTCCAAACATTGCGAAAACATGTTGTAAACTCATGAATACCCATGCTACTTTGCTTTTTGGTTTTTCGTGAACATCTAATACTAATTCTTCATTCATAATATCCTCCTGAAAAAGAGAATGTGGATAAGAGTCTACCCACATTACTTTAAAAAATTTTTAATATTCTACTTTATCGTTTTTTTCCGCCCATTCATTAAATGGTCCCATACAGTCATCATGATCAATCCAAACTTTTGTAACTTGTTCAGTTGATGCTTTACCTTGAATTACGTCGTAGATATACTGATCATCAAATCCGATGTCAGCAGCGTCAACACGAGTACAACCGTAATACAAACTTTTCATTTTAGCCCAGTGAATTGCTGCGAAGCACATTGGACAAGGTTCACAAGAAGAATAAATTTCACAATCTGATAAATCGAATCTACCTAATTTGTTTGTAGCTATTCTAATTGCAACTATTTCTGCATGTGCAGTAGGATCATTTGTTTTAACTACTCGATTGTGACCAATTGCAATGACTTCTCCATCTTTGACTATAACAGCCCCAAATGGTCCACCATCATCTGATCTCATTCCACGATAAGCCTCATCAATTGCCATTTTCATATACTTGTTCATTAAAACACCTCACTTTTATATTTTAAAATATTTAAATATTCAAATCCTATTTATCTCCAATAGTTAAAGTCATAACTGCTTTTGCAGTATGAAGTCTGTTTTCTGCTTCTTGGTAAACTATTGAATGTGATCCATCTATTACACTATCTTCAACTTCATTACCTCTATCAGCTGGTAATGCATGCATATAGTATACATTTGGTTTTCCTAAAGCTATCATTTCTTCAGTACATTTCCATCCTTTATAAGATTCAAGTAAATCATCAACTATAGCATCACTTTGATTATTTACCCAACTACCCCAGTTTTTAGGGATTACAATATCTGCTCCTGTGAATGCTTCTTTCATATCATGAGAAATCTTGAATGATCCACCATTTTCTAAAGCATTTTTTCTAGCTTTTTCAATTGCCCATTCTGGCAAATCGTATCCTTTTGGATAAGCTAAGGTAACATCCATACCAAATCTTGGGAATAATAATATTTGAGTAAGTGGTACAGATATTGGTTTTTTATGAGTACTAGCATATGCCCAAATTATAGAAACCTTTAAATTCTTTGTAGTTTCTGATTTTTCTTGTATAGTCATTAAGTCAGCTAGTCCTTGCATTGGATGATATAAATCATCTTGCAAACTCAATATTGGTACAGTAGAATGTTTTGCCATTTTATTTAAGAAGTCATTTCCAACTCCCCAAAAACAGTTACGACAAGCAATAGCATGTCCATAACTTGATAAAATTACTGCTGTATCTTTTGCACTTTCACCATGAGAAATTTGCATAGTTGAAGTGTCTAAAAATGTTGCATGTCCACCAAGTTGAGCAAGTCCAGCCTCCATTGAGTTTCTTGTTCTTGTTGATTGTTCAAAGAACATATTAAATGAAGTTTTGTTTTCCAAATATGGTGTTGGTACATTTGTTTTGAATTTATGTTTTAAATCAATTGCTACTTCTAATAATTTGTCTATTTGTTCTTTACTCCAGTCTTCTAGAGTGATGAAGTGTTTACCTTTATATAGTGGTTTCATATGTCTCTCCTTCTATTTCTTTTTGTTTACATACATTAGAGGCATTGCAGCATACATTGCAGCCGCTTTTACTAACTCGCTTTTAAATGTAACTTCATTTGGTGCATGAGCTTGATCTTCGTGTCCAGGGCCAAATCCAACACAAGGAATTCCGTATCTACCCATAATTGATACTCCATTAGTTGAGAATGTCCATTTATCTATTAATGGATCTACATTAAATAATCCTTTGTATGAATCTGCAGCTGTTTGAGTTACGATATGTTGTTCATCTAGTACCCAAGTTGGAAAGTAAGATTTTGTTGGATAAACTAATCCTGTATATGCAGCTTTTGCATAATCATACATTTCAACTACAGCTCCAACTTCTTTTACTGAAGGTAAATTTCTTATTTCTTCTAATGCTGACTCAAATGTTTCACCATCAGTTAATCTTCGGTCAATAGAAACAGAACAACCATCTGCTACAGCGCAGCGTGATGGTGAACTGAAAAATACTTCACTAACTGTAAGTGTTCCTTTACCTAAAAATTCATTATCTAAAAGATGATTATTTAATTCTTTTAGCTCAAGTAAAATTGGAGCCATTTTAAATATTGCATTTTCTCCTCTTTCAGGAGCTGAACCGTGACAACTAATTCCGTGAGTAGTAACTTTAATTTCCATTCTACCTCTATGTCCTCTATAAATGTTACATGAAGTAGGTTCAGTTATTACAACAAATTCCGGTTTGATTTCATCTTGTTCAACAATATATTGCCAGCATAAACCGTCACAATCTTCTTCTTGAACAGTCCCAGTTATTAGTAATGTATAATCACCTTCTAAATTCAAATCTTTGATGATTTTACCAGCATAAACCATAGAAGCCATTCCACCTTCTTGGTCACTTCCACCTCTACCACCAATTCTTTCTTCATCTTCAAATCCAAGATAAGGATCAAATTCCCAATTATCTAGATTTCCGATTCCAACAGTATCAATGTGAGCATCCATTGCGATTAAATGTTTACCATGTCCAATATACCCTAAAATGTTACCCTGAGGGTCTATTTGAACTTTATCAAATCCAACTTTTTCCATTTCTTCTTTGATTCTTAAAACAACTTTTTCTTCATCACTGCTTTCACTTGGGATAGCAATCATGTCACGTAAAAATTTAGTAATATCTGTTTTATAACTCTCAGCTTTTTCTAATATTTCTTTAAAATTTATCTCTTTCACTTTATAATCTACCCCTTACGCATTTTCTTGATTTTTTCATCATAATCGAAAATTTTATTATATTCATCATCCCAAAATTGAGGATTTTTCATAGCGTCTAAGTACTCTTGTTTGTATCCGAATTTTAACCAGTCTTTTTCTTTTTGAATATATAGTTTTTCTTTTTGAGCATCACTTCTATAATCGACTATATCTTGAACTTCATTTTTTCTAAATACATCTGTGAACCATCTGTCTAATACAAAATCTTCTACTTCAAGATATCTTCTATCAAGGTCTTCTATAACACTTACATATCTGTCAAATCCATCAGTAGCAACAGTTACGACGTTATCATTTTTACCAAGTTTTAAATATTTAGCCATTTTTATTGCACCAATAATATTACAAATTCCTGAAGGCCCAAATAATTCTTTCATTGAATTTGCGACTTTACGGTCAACACCGTTTTTAACTAAAGTTTCGATACCATCATGCATAACTTTTAAACCTCTTACTGTATCATCATCTTTGATTAATGATATAAAATCAGTATTTATAACATTGTGAATTAAAGTAATCATTTTATCTCCGATTCCTTCAATTCTATGTTGCCCTCTACCACCATTCATTAATGTAGAACATTCATATGGTTCTAAAGCAACAACTTTTGCTTCAGGGTAAATTTTCTTAATATGATCCCCAGCTGCTAATGTTCCAGCACTACCTGGAGCTACTGCATAACAAGCAATTCTACCATTTCCTATGCCTTGTACAGCTTCAATAGCACTTCCACCTGTTACATGACGATGCCAACGATAATTTGGAAGTAATTCAAATTGTGCTAAAGATCTGTTTTTTGGATCTTTTTTAAGTTCATAAGTTCTTTCTAAAGTAAGAATTACGTCTGATTCAGTTCCTGGAGTTAAATCTAATTTAGCTCCGTATCTTTTGATTCTGTCATATCTTTCATTACTCATGTTGTCTGGCATAATTACAATTGCATCATATTTCATTAGGTTACAAATATATGCAACTCCAATTCCAAAATTACCAGTTGAAGGTCCTAAAATTGTGTGTTCACCAGCAACGATTGTTCCATCAACACTACCTTCTATTAAAGTAGCATATCCAGCACCTACTTTATGTGATCCTGAAGGCATATATTTACCTAACATAACTACGATATTAGCTTCAACACCTGTTAATTCTTTAGGTAAAACTATTTTATTTACAACATTGTTTTCATCTTTCCAATTAATATTGAATAAGTTAACTGGGTCTAGTTCATCATCTTTTAATGCTTTTAAAGCTCTTTTTCTAATGTCTTTGTCTATCTTATGTGGATTTAACATCTCTTCATAAGTTGGACCAAATGGAATATTTCTCATTCTTTCACCTCGTTTTTTATTTTAAATACTTTATTAATTCGTGAAGATTAGGTTTCATAGATATAGGACTACCTACTGCTTTTAAAGCATTTGTAGTGTCCTTTAACCCATTACCTGTAACAATTACAGTTACACTGTCGGTATTTTTTATAATACCTATTTGTAATGCATTTATCACTCCTGCGAACCCAGCAACTCCTGCAGGTTCACCAAATATCCCTTCTTTCGATCCAAGAATTTTCATTGCTTTTAAAATCTCTTCATCACTTACTGTAATCCAAGTTCCACCCGATTTACTAACTGCATTTAATGCTTTATTAGGATTCCTTGGAATCCCTACAGCTATACTATCAGCTATCGTGTTTTCTTCAGCTTCTACTAAAGGACAACCTTCAGTATAAGCAGTAACAAACGGACTACACCCGTCACTTTGAACACCTAGAATTTTAGGTATCTTATCAATTAGTCCAATACTGAACAAATCAAAAAATCCTTTATATACTCCACCAATCGTACAACCATCACCAACAGACACACTAACCCAGTCCGTTAATTTGAAATCTAGCTGTTCAGCTATTTCTAATGCTACAGTTTTTTTACCTTCAACTAAATGAGGATTAATCGCAGCATTACGGTTATACCATCCAAAATGATTTATTGCTTCTTTTGATAATTTAAACGTGTCTTTGTAGTCGCCATCGACACTTATTACTTTTGCACCATAAACTAATAATTGAGATAATTTACCAAGTGGTGCTCTTTTTGGGACAAAAATCACTGTATCAATTCCAACACGAGCTGCATTACCAGCTAAGCTAGACGCTGCATTTCCTGTTGAACTACAAGATATTACTTTTGCATCTTCTTCCATTGCTTTCACAACAGCTACTACTGATGCACGGTCTTTAAGTGAGGCTGTAGGATTCAAGCCTTCATCTTTTATATATAATGCCTTTAAGTTTAGATCTTTTCTAAGTTGATTTGATTTGTAAAGAGGAGTCCATCCAACTTTAAGAAGATTACTAAAGTCTCTATCATAAACACTTATCAAGTGTTTATATCTCCACATTGAAAAATCAGTATTATTTTTAAAATACGTTTTAGTCAAAACTTTTTTTAGTTCTTCATAATCATAATTAACATCAAGAATACCTTTTTCTCCACAATCTTTACAAGTATAAATTAGTTCATTCTTATCATAGATTTTATGACAAATTGTGCATTCGTAATTTTTTACATACTTCATAATCTTCACCAACTCTTATCTAGTTATTCTTCTTCTAAAGAAACTAACTTAAATAAATTAACATCAAAAAGTCCTTTATCTGTTAATTTTAATTCAGGTATAACCGGTAAACTCATGAATGCAAGGCTTAAGAATGCGTCATCAACTTTGTTATTTACACCCATTTTGCGCGCTTCTTCATCCATATATTTTAGTTTTGATTCAATGACCTTTACATCTGTATTGGTCATTATTCCACCAACCTCAAGTTGGATACTATCGACTACTTGTCCATTATGTACAAGTGTTATTCCACCTTTGATTTTTTCAATTTCCTTCAAGGCAATCTTCATATCTTTATCATTATCACCGATAATGATTAAATTATGAGAATCATGTGAAACTGTCATTGCAACAGCTCCATTTTTTAAACCATATCCTTCAAGGAATCCAAGTCCAACATTACCTGTTTGGTGATGTCTTTCAACAACTGCTAGTTTCAAAATATCTACTGAATTATCAAATTCAAATAAACCATCTTTTACCAAAACATCACGAATAACTTTTGTTGTTGTAACATTGTTTTCAATTAGCTTAATAACCTTTACTTTATTACTCTTAAGAGCAATATCTAAAGATACCTTTTCACTATCTAATATATTCACAGTATCAGTTACATATCCATTAGTGTATAACACTGGATCAAATAATGCTTTCTTTCCTTTGGCAACCATTTCTCCTTTGATAAATACTTCATCAACGTCGATTAATTTCAAAGAATCAAAAACCACTATATCTGCATCATATCCTGGAGCAATTGCTCCTATATGATCTAATTTATAACAATCAGCTGTGTTAATAGTTGCCATTTGTATTGCGGTTATAGGATCAACCCCATTTTCGATAGCAAGTCTAATATTATAATTAATATGACCTTCAGTTCTAATATCTTCTGAATGCTTATCATCAGTACAAAACATCAATCTTCTACTATTTTCTTTTGTAACGCCTTTAGATAATACTTTTACGTTTCTAGTAGCAGAACCTTCTCTTAGATGAATATACATTCCTCTAGATAATTTTTCTTGAAGCTCTTTGACTGTTGTACATTCATGATCAGTTTTTATTCCTGTAAGTTTATATGCGTTTAGTTGTTTTCCTGTAACACTTGGTGCGTGTCCATCTTTAACAAACAACTTCATTACATCTAATTTTTTATGCATCTCTTCTTCACCAAAGATTACTCCAGGATAATTCATTACTTCTCCTAGACCTAAAACACCTTTGTGATTTTTGAAATGGTCGATATCAATAGATGATATAACTGCTCCACTAGTTTCAAATGCTGTAGCTGGAACACATGAAGGAATCATAATATTTACGTTCAAAGGCCCAAATATACTTGAAAATATCATATATTTTATTCCTTCAACGCCACTCACATTTGCAATTTCATGAGGGTCAGCAATAATTGTAGTTGTACCTGATGGCACAATGATTTTAGCGAATTGAGGCGGAGTTAACATTGAGGATTCTATGTGGACATGTCCATCAATAAATCCGGGAGCAACAAACCGATTATTTATATCAATTTCTTCTACTCCTTCGTATTGTCCAATTCCAACAATTATTCCATCAGTAATTGCAATGTCAGCATTTTCAATTTCGCTTGTGAAAACATTGATTATTTTACAATTCTTTAAAACTAAATCAGCCTGAGTATCACCTCTTGCTACTTCAACAAGTTTAACTGTATTCATAGATTTCCTCTCTTCCTAGCTCTAGATATTTAAAATAAAGCTTTCTAAGATATTCAATGCAACTTCTTTGCGATATTCCTTGTTTGATCTTTGATCATCAATTGGAGTTATAAATGGTTCATAACTTTTCAATATGTTTTTAACATCTTGCTTCATTTCTATCAATGTTTGTCCAATAATCTCATTTTCTAAGATTTTCTTTCTAACTACAGTAGGACCAACAGCCCCAAATGCAACTCTAAAATCTTGAATGATATTATTATTAATCTCTACAACTCCTGCAAAAGATAATTTTGAGATAGCATCTGCTTTTCTTCCTCCAACTTTCTCAAATTTCATTTGAGTAAATTGTTTTGTAGGAATTTTTATCTCTTTTATTATCTCATTTGATTTAATACTTTTTCTACCTGGACCAACAATGAAGTCACTGATTGGTACTTCTCTAACTGCCTCAATACTTTCAAGTACAATAATAGCATTAAGAGTATATAAGACTGGTAAAGAATCTCCAGCAGGTGAAGCATTTCCAATGTTTCCGCCAAGAGTTCCCATATGTCTTATAGCAGGAGAAGCCATTATGTTTATTGCTTCAACAAGTAAGTCCGGTGTTAAATCATTATCTTTAATGTCTTCTAAGCATGTACCTGCACCAATGTGCAAGAAATCATCTTCTTCAAACATATACTTCATTTCTTGTAAGTTAAATATTAATAATGTTGATTTTTTAAATTCTGGAAGTGTATTACTCCAACTTCTTCTTTTAATCATTAAATCAGTTCCACCAGCAAGTAATATATAATCACCACTATTTAGGTATTCAAGTGTTTCTAGGTATGTCTTAGGGATTATATTTTTCACCAAAGTCCATCTCCTTTTTCAGAAGCTCTTTTCACGGCTTTAACTATCATGTTATAACCTGTACATCTACATAGATTTCCAGATAATCCAATTTTGATTTCTTCTTCAGTAGGATGAGGATTTTGACTTAAAAGCGATTCAGAAGCTATCAACATTCCAGGAGTACAAAATCCACACTGAACTGCTCCTTCTTCTTCAAATGATTCTCTTAATATTTTATGTCTTTTCGTTTTACTAAACTCTTCAATCGTAACAATACTTTTTCCTTCTACTGTCCCTAGAGGAACGATACATGAATTAACTATTTTACCATCCATTAAAACAGCGCAAGCTCCACATTCACCCTCTCCACAACCTTCTTTAACACCTACAAAATCATATTTATCTCTTAAAATGTCTAAAAGTCTTGCTGTAGGACTTTCTTCTATTTCGATTTCTTTATTATTTAAGTTAAATTTTATATTAGCCATTTTTCATCAACTCCATTATATATTCTGGTGTAACTGGTATATTTTTAACTTTTTTATTAATTGCATTTTCAATAGCTAGTGCAACCGCAGGAGCTCCACCAATAAGTGTTAACTCTCCTGCTCCTTTAGCGCCATATGGACCTAAAGGATAAGGATTATCCATTAAAAATGTTTCCATAGGAGGAGTATCTGATGCTGTTGGAATTATATAATCAGTTACATTCTTATGTTTGATTCTTCCATTTTCATTTTTCATAACTTCTAGGTAACCGTATCCTACACCTTGTAAGACACCTCCATCAGCTTGACCCATAACTATTCTTTCATCAATTGCTTTACCAACATCATATACACTCCAAATACCTTTTAAAGATACTTGATATGTTACAGGACATACATCAACTTCAACAATGTGTACTCCCCATGAATAAGCGGGGTATGCATCTCCAACGAAATTTTCTTCATCCCATTTCATATATTCAGGTTGTTTGTATCTTTCTGAAACTTTTACTACTTTTCCATCAACCCATTTTTCTTTTAGTTGTTTTGCAGCTCTAGCAATTAACCCGCCTACAATCATGATTGTTCTTGACGCAACCGTTGGCCCACTATCAGGCACAAAATCTGTATCAGGTGCATCATAAATAATTTGAGAAAGTGGAATATCCATAACTTGGGCTACAATTTTTTTCATTGTAGTTTGAATTCCTTGCCCCATATCTACAGCAGCTATTAAAATAGTTACTTTGTCAAATTCATCTTTTTCTAGTTTTACCAATGCTTTAATATGTTCAGCTTCTCCACTACCAGTAAATCCACAACCATGTAAGAACCAACTCATACCAATTCCTTTTAAAACACCTGGTTTACTATATTCTTTCAATTTAGATTTATAATCAGCCATTTCCATTGCTTTTTCAATCATATCATTCATGATTATAGGATCTCTATATGTACCTTGTGTCGAAGTAGGATCTCCTTGTTTTGCTAAATACTTTAATCTTAACTCTAAAGGATCTTCTCCAATATCTTTTGCTATATGTTGAATAAACATCTCAACTGCAAAAAACATCTGAGGAGCTCCAAACCCTCTAAAAGCACCATTAGGAACAGTGTTAGTTAAGAACACATCTCCTTCAACTTCTAGATTATTAATCGTATATACTCCAGTTGAAGCGATTAATGCTCTTGATAAGACAACTCCACTTAATCCAATATTAGCTCCACCATCAATTGCTACTTCAGCAGTCAATCCTGAAATCTCATTATTTTCATCAATTGCAGCTTCCATATGAATCCAAGAAGGATGTCTTTTTGTAGTTACTTCCATATCTTCTTCTCTTTCATATATTAGCTTGATTGGTTTTTTTATTTTTCTTAAAGCAACTGCTAACTGGCAAGCTGTAAGTGATGGGAACTCTTCTTTTCCACCAAATGCTCCACCAACAACTGCTTGTATAACTCTTACTTCATCGTCTTTTGCATTAAGAATTGATATTACAGCATTCTTAATGTAATAAGGACATTGCATTGATCCAATTAAAGTAACCTTGCTTCCTTCAATATATCCAATCATCCCTTGTGGTTCCATGTATAACTGTTCTTGATAACCAGTATGATAATCATATGCTATTACTTTTTTTGCATTTTTAAAAGCTGTTTTTGAATCACCTTTTTTAAAATGATAATCAATTGCACTGTTAGTATTTTCAAACAATGGTGTTTTCACATCATATGTTATTTCAATCTTAGAAATAATGTCAGTAATTACGTTTTTGTCTTCACCAACAACTAACATGATAGGTTCACCATAATAGCTAACTTCGTTGACTGCAAATACTGGCATATCTTCAAAAATTATTTTAACAAAGTTTTTTCCAGGTATGTCGGTATGATCAACAAAATAGTAACCCTCTGGTAATTCAGGTAATGATATATTCTTAATTACTGCTTTTGCATGCTCACTTCTTACAGTTTTAGCATAAAGCATTCCATCAATTTTTATATCATTTACATATTTTGCTTCACCTGACATTTTTATAACACCATCAACTTTATCAACTGATATACTAATATCTTTCATAAATTGTACCTCCTTATAAGTAATAATACAAAACACTTCAGTAAAATTTCTATTTAAATTCCTTATAGAAATCTATATCATCAAATATGAATAATCTTTGATAACTGCACCAATAATTGTTGCAATTTCTTTCGAGACTGTGTTGTCCCCAATTGTATAATTAAATACTTTCCCTAATTCATCTCGAACCTTAAATTGGTTTTCACCTAGGTTAAGAAATCCAATATTAGTTGAATCAACAAAATCATGTTCTGTCCAGAATAATGTGATTTTATCCTTATAAGGTCGACCACTATGTGGACAGAAAGTAGCACAGTTACCACATTCATTACACATACCATCAACATGAATAATTTGTTGTTTTTGTTCGAATAATTCAGAGGCAACATTAATACTTACATTAGCTCTATTCGGACAAACATCTACACATATATCACAAACTTGATCACATGTTAAACAACGTAATCCATCAAGTTTTGCTTCCAATCTTTCTTCCAAAATACCTTTTTTCTCATATAATGTAGTTTGATTTTCAAGGACAATTGCTCTCACAAAATCATTACTTAATCCTAATTTATTCAAGACATCGATTGTAACCAGTTTAGCATCTGCAATAGCTTTAACAATTGTTTTAGCTCCTGCCTTACCATCACCAGCGACATATACATTTTCTACTGAAGTTTCATTTTTATCATTGATTATTGGATAACCCCACTTATTTAGTGCGATATTATTATTTTCATAAGCAGTTTTATCTACTTTGGTTCCAATAGCGTTAATAATGGAATCACATTCCATTTTAAATGTTTCTCCTGTTGACCTAGCTTTATTATTGATTAATTCATTTTTTACACAAGTCAAAGTTTTTCCATCAAATTCAACCGGTGATGTTAAGAACTTAATAACTACACCATCTTCGATAGCCAAATTGAATTCTTCATTAGTAACTGGCATTACTTTTCTAATTCGACGATAAATCAATGTTACATGTTCAACACCAGTTGTACGTATTGCACTTCTAGCACAGTCCATTGATACATCTCCACCACCAACTACTACAACATGCTTACCAAGATTCATTGATAAATTGTTTACTTTAGATTCTTCTAAAAATTCTAAAGCTTCAAGAGCTAGTTCTTTACCTGTTGTTAATGGATTAAATCCTTTTAACCAAGATCCAATCGCAATTACAACAAAATCATAATCTTTTTTTAGCTCATTGACATTAAAATCGTCAGCAACGCCGAAATGGAAATTAACACCGGCAGATACTGCTAAATTATAATCTCTTTCAATCATTTCCGCAGGAATACGGAATTCAGGAATTTTATAAGTTACTACACCCATCGGCTTATCACGTTTTTCAAAAACATCAACGTGTACTCCATTACGTCGCAAGAATAAAGCTGTTGAAGTTCCTCCAACACCTGCACCGATAACTGCTACTTTTTTTGCAGTTCTAAGATTCATGATTTCTGTTTCTTCGATAAAATCATCTTGAGCAGCCAAAACTGCTACTTTCTTGATATCTCTAATAGATAGACTTTCATCATAATCTACTCTTGTACATACACTTTGACACTGATGATCACAAATAGTACTAGTAATTGCTGGTGCTGCATTATCAATAGCGATCACATTAAATGCTTCTTTATACTTTCCTTCAGAAACCAATTTTAAATATTCGGGGATTTGTTGTTCTATTGGACACCCAACATCACTTGAATTACATGGTGATTTAAAACAATCAAATAAAGGTAACTTAGAATCAGATTTTCTTGATCCGATTTCACGAATATCCTTTTGATTATATTTGCTACTTGATAAACCTTCAACAATCGTCGTAAGTTTATCAACACTTATTTTCTTTAATCCACCATCTAATATCGGTTCACAGATTTCAGCCATTTGTTTAATTCTTTCATATCCACCCGGTTTAAGTATTGTAGTACATACTGTAACTGGACGAATACCTGTTTCAAAAATAGTTTCGATATTTAAAGCATCAGCACCACCAGAATAAGATAATGGCATATCACCTGCAAAAGCTTCTGTCAGTTTTTGCGCTAAACTGATACTAAGTGGGAATAAAGCGCGACCAGACATATACATTTCCTCACCAGGAAGTTCTGAATTATCAATTTGAACAGGAAGAGTATTTGATAATTTTAATCCAAAAACCAATCCGTTTTCTTTTGCTAATTTCTGTAAATGTGTAAACATCGGGATGGCATCTTGCCATTGTAAGTCTTCTTTAAAATGATGATCATCAAATGACAAATAGTCATAACCTAGTTGATTCATGACTTTTCGAACATAATCATAGCCAAGTAACGTCGGATTACACTTAACAAAAGTATGCATTCCTTTAACAGTAACTAGATGTTCAACAATTGAATTAATTTCCTCAGGAGGACATCCATGCATAGTTGATAGTGTAATACTTGAGGAAACAGTTCCCTCAATATTTTCAATATCTTTGAGTGAAACATTGTCAAAAATATCAATATTTTTTAATAAGTATTGTTTACATTCATTCCAAATCACGGTATCGGATGCATCAAACATGTCATTGATAAAAGAATCAATTTTCGGTGATTTAATTCCTTCTAATGTGTATCCTACTGAGATATTGAAGATAAAATCTTTAATATCAGAAATACCTAATTCCTTTGCCAATACATGAATTGCAAACCAAGCTTTAACATATTCATCACGAGCTTCTACAACTTTTAATTCTGTCGACCATTCAACATTATATCCCTCATCCTCAACATTAATACAAGGTCGTGGGACACATGCAGCTAGTTCTTCACCATCCATAGTTTGGACTGTCTTTAATTCCATAAATCTAGCGCCAGCTAAATAAGCGGCGATGATGTTTTGAGCTAACTGAGAGTTAGGTCCGGCTGCTGGACCTATTGGCGAACTAATTTTATCGCCAAACATTTCCATCGTCGTACCAGATTCATTCTTATAAAATTTAT
>CAYVZR010000012.1:0-26502 GCA_964456195.1 uncultured Candidatus Izemoplasmatales bacterium
CTTTCTACAGTATCTACTTTACTTATTCGTATTTTTTAACTTTGCCATTGTATTCAAATAAACTACTTAAAGGTTTATCACCTATTATGTTTAAAATTCCCTGTGCAACAAGATTTCCTATGCTAAGTTGCACAATTTTAGGAGATTTTTTAAAGAGAGGCAATTGAATTGTATTAGTACATACAACTTCCACTAAAGGAGAATTGTTTATTCTATCAATTGCTGGTTTAGAAAGTAGCGGATGCGTACAGCAAGCATATACTTTTGTTGCGCCTGCTTCTATTAAAGCTACTGCTGCAGAAGTGATTGTTCCAGCTGTATCAATTATATCATCTACAATAATAGCAATTTTCCCTTCAACGTCCCCAACTATACCCATTACTTCAGCTACATTTGGTTTCGGTCTTCTTTTATCTATTATAGCTATAGGAGCATCCATGTATTCTCCCATATTTCTTGCTCTTACTGCTCCTCCATGGTCTGGAGAGACAATTACTATTTCCTCTTGGAAATTTTTATTCTTAAAATATTCTACTAATATTGGCATTGCTCTGAAATTATCAATCGGAATATCGAAGAATCCTTGTATTTGAGCAGCATGTAAATCCATTGCAAGAACTCTTGTAGCCCCAGCTACTTCTAACAAATTTGCTACTAGTTTTGCTGAAATTGGTTGTCTAGATTTTGTTTTTCTATCTTGTCTTGAATAACCATAATAAGGCATAATTACATTAATATTCTTCGCAGAAGCTCTTTTCATTGCATCAATTGTAATAAGTAACTCCATATAGTTTTCATTTACAGGATCGTGAGTCGGTTGTACTAAAAATACATGATGCCCTCTAACTGTTTCTTCTAAATTTACTCCTATTTCGCCGTCAGCAAAACGAATTAAATCAATTTTACTAAGTGGAATACCTGAAAATTCAGAAATTTCTTCAGCTAATTTTCTATTAGCACTTAAACTAAATAATTTTACTTTTACACCATCTAAGACTGCCATTTAAAAAGACCTCCAATTAAATTTTAATTTATTTTACACATTACACTAACATCATACTCTAAAAAATGCAAAAATAAAATGCAACTTTGCGAAAAAGTTGCATTTATATGTTATCTATTCATCATCCAATAAGTTATAAGCTTCAATTACTGCAGCTTCGATAGTATTTCGAGTTTCTTGATTTATAGGATGTGCAACATCCTTAAACTCTCCATTAGGCATTTTTCTGCTAGGCATAGCAACAAATAATCCTGCTTTTCCATCGATTATGCGTAATTCATGAACAACAAAACATTCATCAATAGTTATTGCTGCAATTGCTTTTAAACGGTTCTGCCCATTAAACTTTTTGACTCTAACGTCTGTTATATTCATAATACCACCTCGCATCCATCTTTTTCCTACTTAAATTATAACACATGGCAAAAGCGGTTACAATTAATATTTTTATGGTTAAATTTAAATTATCTAATTTTTGTCAATAGTTTAAAATAATCTTCATTCATTATTTTATACACATATTGAAGCTTTGTTTTATCCTTTGAAACTCCAAAAACAGTTGATCCAGAACCACTCATCAAGACTCCATCTAAACCTAAATCAATCATTTCTGCCTTTATTTTTTCTATCTCCGGCTCCATCTCAAAAGCTATTGATTCTAATGAATTGTGTAACTCTCTAATCATCAATTCACAGTTACTATTGTAAATCGCCGAAGTCATATCATTAATTTTACGTTCTTTGATTTGTTCGGTCTTTATTTTACTAAACACCTCTTTTGTGCTCATTTTAATATTTGGATAAATAAGTAATATTGGCATTTTTAGTCTATTTTCTAAGAATAATAATTCTTCTCCCTTACCCCGAGCTACACATAATTTATTATAAATACAAAATGGAATATCTGCACCTAAATCCAACCCAAGTTTAGCCATTTCATCTAGAGACAATTTTAACTTCCAAAATTTATTCAATCCTCTAAAAGTTGCGGCAGCATCTGCACTACCTCCAGCAAGACCACCAGCAATTGGAATCTTCTTTTCAATGTTGATAGTAACACCTTGATCAATACTAAATTTAGTTTTTAAGAGTTTTGCTGCTTTATATACAATGTTATCCTCTAAATTACTAGTTATCTCTATATTAGAGTTTATAATGATATCTTTTGTGTCATTCTTTTGAAATGTTAACACATCAAATAAATCAATAGCTGCCATAACCATTTCTAAGTCATGGTATCCATCAAATCGCTTTTTAACAACATTCAAAAACAAATTAATTTTTGCATATGCCTTTTCTTTAATCAAATCAATCACCTCGATTAGTTCTCTATACCTCGCACTCATTTTACCACACTTTATAAATAAAAAAAAACAGAGGAATACTCTGTTTTAAATGTTTTTTAGATGTTTGAGTATAAGATGTCAGATAAATTAATAAAATCACTAACACTTAGATTTTCAGCCCTTATTAAAGGATTTAGATTGACTTGAACAAGTATGTCTGCCAATTCCACTTTACTAACACTGTACTTGTTATGAAGATTGTTAACAAGTGTTTTTCTTCTTTGTGCAAAAGAAGATCTCACTACTTCATAAAATAATTTTTCAGATACTGGTTTCTTTTCGATATTTTCTCTTATATCTAGTTTAACTATTGCACTATCTACATTAGGTGCTGGAATAAAAACTGTCCTCGGCACTTTCAAGGCAATAGTTGCCTTAGTTTTATATTGAATCGCTATGCTTAAAGAATTATAGTCTTTTGTACTTGGTTTTGAAGTAATTCTTTGTGCAACTTCTTGTTGTGTCATTAAAACCATTTGCTTAATAATACTAGATTCTTCAATAATTTTAAGAATAATTGGAGTAGTAATATAATATGGTAAGTTAGCAACTACAACTACTTTATCATATGATATATTTAGTGCTTTTATGTCTTCGTCAATTTCACATTTCAAAAAATCCTTGTTTATTATTGTTAATTTCTCATTTGAGATATTTTCTAATAATATAGGTATTAAATCCTTATCTATTTCATATGCCAAAACATGTTTAGAATGACTGATTAAATATTCAGTTAAGCTTCCAAAACCAGGACCAATTTCGACGACCAAAGTGTCTTCAGTTAAATCAGGAATATGAACGATTTTATGCAAGATATTTTGATCAACTAAAAAGTTTTGTCCGTACTTCTTTTTAATGTGAAAATCATGTTTACTAATTGTACTTTTTGTGCTGTTTACTGTTCCGATTTTTGACATTAAATCACTTCCTTAAAATACTATTTATTTGTTCGATTTTTATACCAAACATATTCAATTTATTTAATAGCGTTTTGCCATTATTTGAGCCAATTCCCAGTCCTTCTCCTAACACTAATCTATAGTGTTTTGAATTTGGTTTTCCAATTAGATTTAACTGGTACATATCGCTCATAGTTATCATTGATTTTATATCTTTTTTAACAGTCAAAAATGACTCTAATGCCGTTCTAATTTTTTCGCAATTTGCATGTTCAATTCCAACCTTAGTTTTGTTCTTATTTATACAGTCTTTTTTATTAAGAAAAGCATGTTTAGTTGGTCCAACAAAATCATTGATTATTCTTCTTATTCTCTCTCCTTGAAAATCAGGATCTAGAAGCAAAATTAACCCTCTTGATTCATTTAATATTTTTAGTTCATTAAGTGTATTATCACTCACTTCACTACCATTTGTTATGTATACATCAATGTCTTCATAGATAGCCTTTAATTTAGCAAGGTCATGATAGCCTTCAACTACCACAACCTCATCGATTTTATTTTTTAATGATGCCATTTTCTTTGAAATACTCTGTCATTTTTCTTAATTCAGTTGGAATCTCAATTTGTTGAGGGCATTTTGATAAACACTCTCCACAATCAATACAGAAATCAGCCGACATTGAGGCTTTTTCAAGATTTCCATAGGCCCAACTGGTTTGGCCTGTATTTTCATACATTGCATAGCTATTAAACAATCTAAAGTTACCTGGAATATTAACTCCATGAGGACAAGGCATGCAATAATTACATGATGTACAATCAACTTTAGATAATGATAAAATTTCTTGTCTTACTACTTTAATTAAGTCTTTATCAGATTCATTTAATGGGATGAAATTAGCAAAAGTGTTTAAATTATCTTCAACTTGTTCCATAGTACTCATTCCACTAAGAATTACTTTTACATTTGGAAGAGAACCTACCCATCTAAAGCCCCAAGAGGCAATTGATGCTTCTTTATCTCTATCTAGTAATAATGATTCGATTTTATCATTGAATTTTACAAGTCCTCCACCTTTTACTGGTTCCATTACTATTACAGGGATTCCTTTTTTAGCAAGAATATTATAGCCTTCAATTCCTTGTTGATGATCAATATCCATATAGTTTAATTGTATTTGTACAAAATCCCATTCATATAGATCTACCCAAGTCTTAAATGTCTCTAAATCATCATGGAAACTAAACCCAATACGATGTATTTTTCCTTCTTTTTTATACTTTTCGAGTTTTTCAATAACTTTCATTTCTTCCATTTGAGATAATCTTTGTTTATTGACAGCGTGAATAAGGTAAAAATCGAAATAATCCACTCCGCATTTTTCAAGTTGTTCATGAAATATCCTATCAATATCTTCCTCAACCTTGCAATCCCAAAGAGGAATTTTATCAGCTAGGTAAAAGGTTTCCCTTTCATACTGAGCTATAATATCTCTTACAACAAGCTCACTTTTCCCTTCATGGTAAGGGTATGCTGTGTCAAAATAGTTTACTCCTTTTGAATAGGCATAATCCATCATTCTTTTTGCTTCTTTAGAATCTATTTCCCCATCAATAGTTGGAAATCTCATACAACCAAATCCTAATAATGAAGGATTTTCCTTTGTGCTTTTAATTTTTCTTCTTTCCATTTTATCACTGTCCTTTAAAGTATTTATCTTTTATTGCTTGTTTTACTTTAATTTCAATAGCTTTTCTTATTACTTCGATATTTAAGTTGCCTGAATTAGCTTCTTCGCCATCCATATTCCATTTGTGATGATGATCTGTATATATTTTCAGTCTTGAAGTTCTAATTCTTGTTACTCCAGGTAAAACTCTTGGACCAAATGCCACTGATAAAAAGTAGAGTAAATTATTCAACAAAGGGATATACCTGTATATTATTACATCAACTTCTCCATCATCTAGTAGTGGTTTACTCACAAAATCAAATCCAGCTATTTTTCTTGAATTAACAACCAATATTAATGAAAAATAACCTCGAATAATTCCGCGATCATGAACAATCTTTGTCTTCATCATTGGAATAGTAAAAAATTCCTTTATACCAGTTATTAAATACGCAAAATATCCTAAATACTTCTTAAGTTTAGAATCTGTAACATAAGAAATATCAACATATGTTCCTATTGCAGCTACATATATAAAGTATCCATTATTGCTTTTAGCAATATCCATCTTTACTGATGTTCCTCCGAGAATAATATCAACTGCTTTAGGTATATTCTTTGGTATTTTTAATGAGCTTGCTAAATCACAAGCAGTACCAGAAGGGATATATCCTATAATTGGTTTAAATTTTGAAACAGCTATTCCATTAATACATTCGTGAATAGTACCGTCTCCACCAGATATAACAAGTAAGTCATATTTTTCATTACATGCATTTTTTGCTAGAGAAATAGCATGCTTTGATTTTTGCGTTGCAACTACATCTACTGTATATCCTGCTTCGCTTAATCTAGAAGTGACATAATCAAGATGATTAACAAAGTCTTTTTTGCCGCTCTCTGGGTTGTAAATAATTTGACATCTTTTCATATTATCACCTACTTATCAAGGAATATTATACCATATATATTTTCATATAAAAAGACTATGAAACAACTATTCATAGTCTTTTAACATTAATTTGTGGTAATTATTGATTCAATGATTGGGCTGCAGTAATTATAGCTGTATTATATACATCTTGTGCATTGCATCCTCTTGATAAATCATTCACTGGTTTGTTTAACCCTGCTAAAATTGGACCCATTGCTTCAAATCCACCCAATCTTTGAGCAATTTTATATCCGATATTTCCAGAATTTAAATCTGGAAAAATAAATGTATTTGCTTTGCCTGCTACATTACTCCCTTTAAATTTACTTATTCCTACACTTGGAACAAAAGCAGCATCAAATTGCATTTCTCCATCAATTTCATATCCAGAATTGCTTTCTTTAGCTATTTTAGTAGCCAAAGCAACCTTTAAACTTTCTTCTGTTTCTGCACTACCATTAGTAGAAAATGATAACATAGCTACTTTTGGAGTTATTCCATACATTTCTGCAGCTTTTGCACATCCAACTGCAAATTCAGCTAAATCCTCAGCTGTTGGATTTGAATTAATTGCACAATCTCCAAATATGTACTTTTCTTTATCCCTAATCATTAGGAAATAACCAAATGTTCTAGTTATTCCTGGTTTTGTTTTAATAATTTGAAGAGCCGGTCTTACAGTATTAGCTGTAGATTGAGTTGCTCCACTAACTAATCCATCAGCTTTATTCATATAAACTAGCATTGTTCCAAAATAATTTTCACCCAATAACATTTTTCTAGCTTGTTCTTCAGTTGCTTTCCCTTTTCTTCTGTCTACAAAGCTATTAACCATTTGATTAAATTCTAAATATTCTAAAGGATCAATTATTTCACAATCTGAAACATCAAACCCTTCTGGAATATCATTGCGATTTCCAATAAGAACAGGTATAAGTAATCCCTCTTCTTTCAATTTCAAAGCAGCTTCTAAGACTCTTTTGTCCTTTAATTCAGGAAATACTATTTTTAGCCCTTTTCCATGAATTTTTTGTTTTAATTCTTCGATTATGTTTGCCATAATATCACTCCCAACTTATATAGTTTACATCATATTTATAATTTTTCAATTATTTTTATATAGATATTATTTTTTTATTAATTATGTTAAAATGGTTTTAGGTGATTTTATGAGAAAACTAGATACAATTCTATTCGATTTAGATGGAACATTAATCAATACAAATGAAATTATAATTAGGAGCTTTGAATCAAGTTTTAAAAGGCATTTTCCTAACTTATCCTTATCGAGAGATACAATATTGACATTTATAGGACCCACATTACAAGATACTTACTCAAAATACACAAATGATCAATCTCTTGTCTTGGAATTAATAAAATCATATCGCGAATTCTATGTAGATTATGAAGTAGGAAACTTTGAAATCTATCCAGAAGTAGAAGAGGTAATAAAAGACTTATCTTCAAAAGGATATAACTTAGGAATAGTTACATCTAAGTTTAAAATAGCAGCTTGGCCTAGTTTTACTTATTACAATTTACAAGAGTATTTTGATGTCTTTATTTCTCTTGATGATGTCGAATTACCAAAGCCAGACAAGGAGCCTGTATTAACTGCATTAAGCCATTTCCCTACTTATAATACTGCGATTATGATAGGTGATAACCATGGTGATATTATGTCTGGGAAAAATGCAGGTATTTATAGTGCAGGAGTAGAATGGTGTCTTAAAGGAAAAGATCATTTGTTAGAAGTAAAACCTGATTTTATGCTTTCAAGTATGAAAGATATCTATAGAGTAATTAAAGAAATAAATGAGGAGTGATAATATGGATTGCATTTTTTGTAAAATAGTAGCTGGAGAAATTCCTTCATACAAAATATATGAAGATGATAATGTACTTGCTTTTCTAGATATAACTCAAGGGACAAAAGGTCACACCTTAGTTATTCCTAAAAAGCATATAAAAAATATATATGACTTAGATGAAGAAACTATCTTCAATGTTTTCAAAGTTGTACCTAAAATATCTAATGCGCTAAAAAAGGCTTTTTCACCTATTGGGTTGAATATTGTAAATAATAACGATAAGCCTCTTCAAAGCGTTTTCCACTTCCATATTCATATTATTCCTAGATATGAAAACGATGGAATGAAACTTTCTACAATCAATAATTTTGGAAAGTTTGATCAGTCTTATTTTGAAACACTAAAAACTGAAATAATAAGTAAAATGTAAAAGGATTCCAATCGGAATCCTTTTTTTATTAACAAAATAATTCAGTAAACGTCTTAACCATTACTCCTGTTGCGCCTGTTTTCTCAACACCTGCTGTTCCAGCAATATCAAGATGTACCCATTTAGTATCTTTTTCAATAAATGCTTCAATGAAAGCAGCAGCAGTACTAGCCCCAGCTAAACGTCCTCCAGTGTTTTTAATGTCAGCTACCTTACTTTCTATCAATTTTCTATATCCGCTAGAAATAGGCATTTCCCATATTTTTTCTCTTGTTTTTATACTTGCTTCATATATTTTATTATAAAATTCTTTGTTGTTAGTAAATGCACCTGTAAATTCTTTTCCTAAAGCAGCGACCATTGACCCTGTTAAAGTTGCAGTATCAATCACTTCTTTAGCACCTTCTTTTTGTGCGAACCATACAGCATCAGCCAAAGTAAGTCGTCCCTCTGCATCTGTAGATATAATTTCTATTGTCGTTCCATTAGCTGCAGTCAATATATCATCAGGAACAATAGCTCCATCACCAATTCTATTATCTGTGGCAGCCACAATTGCCATTACATTAGCTTTTAATTCAAGTCTTGAGATTGCCTCAATTGCTCCTAATACTGCAGCAGATCCAGCCATATCTCCTTTCATCCCAGGCATACCAACTGGAGTTTTCAAAGAATACCCACCAGTATCATACATAACACCTTTACCAACTAAAGCAGTAGGATTTTCAAATTTATCTAAGCCTTGATATTTCACTTGAATTAGCTTTGGTTCATCAGAACTACCTTTATTTACTCCTAAGTACGCTCCCATGTTCATTGCTTCAATTTCTTTTTTATTAAATATTCTAGTTGTAATATTCTTGTTTTTCTCTAATTTTATTGCATATTCAGCCAAATCAGATGCATTCATAAAATTATAAGGAATATTAACTAATTCACGAGCATGATTCATACAATCTCCAAATACATATCCTTTATTTACTGCATCAGATATTTTAGTTTCTCCGAAATAGAAGAACTCTTTGCTTTTCTTCTCTTTTTTAGATTTAAATTTATCAAACACATAATTTTCAGTAAGAATAATTTCGGATAATTCTTGCATCATTTTTTGGTGATTATTGTTTTTAAATGAATCAACTAAGATGCAATTGTTACCTTCTAATTTTGCAATGTCATTGAATATTTTTAATCTTTTTTCTTCGTCATCTAAATCTTTAAAATTTACTATATGTACTTTACTTGCTTTTAATTTACCCAATGTGTGAACAGTGGTAAATGGCTTTGTTGATAGTTCTTCTAATTTTCCACCTAATACTTTATTAATCTCTTTTACTTGTTTATTTGATAAGTTATTAGTTATAATAATATCGTTTATTTCTTGTTTTAGACTAAACTCTTTTTGCTCATTAATATCAATATTCATAATTCCTCCTATTTAATAATATTAGTTTTCATATACGATAATAATACTTCAGGAACAATAATAGTTCCATCTTTTTGTTGATAATTTTCTAATATTGCTACGACTGTTCTTCCTACAGCTAATCCCGATCCATTTAACGTATGTACAAACTCAGGTTTAGCATCTTTACTTCTTTTAAACTTGATATTTCCTCTTCTAGCTTGGTAATCTTCCGCATTAGAAATACTTCCAATTTCTTTATAGCCTTTTATTGATGGTAACCATACTTCTAAATCAAAAGTTTTCTTCATTGAAAATCCTAAATCACCAGAACAAAGTTGTACAACTCGATAAGGAAGTTTCAATAGCTTAAGTACTTTTTCACTATTTAATAGCATATCATCTAGTTCTTTATATGAACTTTCAGGTGTTGTAAATTTAATCAATTCCACTTTATTGAATTGATGTAATCTAATAATCCCTCTTGTATCTCTTCCTGCACTACCTGATTCTTGTCTAAAAGCAGTAGTAAAGGCAGCATATTTAATTGGTAACTGATCCAATCTTAACATTTCATCTCTATGCATGTTTATTGAAGGTACTTCAGCAGTAGGATTAAGGTATAAATCTCTTTTATCAACTAACTTGAATGCATCTTCTTCAAATTTAGGAAATTGTCCAGTTGCAACCATTGATTCTCTATTCACAATATATGGTGGTAATAATTCTGTATATCCGTGTTCAAAAGTATGAAGATCTGTCATGAAATTTATCAGTGCTCTTTCCAATCTTGCACCAAGTCCTTTGTATACAACAAACCTACTCCCTGATATTTTACTAGCTCTTTCAAAATCTAATATATCTAGCTTTGTAGCCAATTCCCAGTGTGGTAAAGGCTCAAAGTCAAAAGTAGGAATTACTCCTTCTTTTTTTATTTCAACATTTTCAGAATCATCTTTTCCTATCGGAGTATCAACGTGTGGTATGTTAGGAGTTTTTAGAAGATTATCAGTAATAAACTGTTCAATTTTTCTTAATTCTTCTTCGAATTCCTTAATTTCTATCCCAATATTTTCTACCTTTTTTAATATCTCAGAAGTGTCTTTTCCTTCTCTTTTGTAAAGACCAATTTTCTTGCTTGTTTCATTTCTTAATGCTTTTATCTTTTCAACTTGGATAATAATCTCTCTTCTTTTTTTATCTTGTACGACTACATCACGTAAATAGGAGAAATCTCCTCCTCTTATATTTAACATTTTAATACAATACTCTGTTTGTTCTTTAATTAATTTGATATCTAACATCTCTAATTCCTCCTTAAAAAATATAAAAATCGCCCTCTAATTAAGGGCGATTTAATTTCGCGGTACCACCTTATTTAGGGGTTTCCCCCATCTTGGTTGTTTTATAACGGGTACAACCCGGGAATAATTAATTCCACTCCAAGACAGATTTCATACAATTTCTTTGTTAGTTCTCACCGCCACTAACTCTCTTTAAAAGATAATTATATTACTTGTTCTCTTCAGCTTTTTCTTGTCTTGATAATAACAAAATGTACTTACTTTGTCAATGAATAAAAGGATTTATGGATATTTACAACAATTAAAAAACAGATACAAAACTGTATCTGTTTTTAAGTTAATTATTCAATCTTATCTTCTACAACTTTTTCAACTGGAGTAATTACTTCTACTTGTTCAATTTCTTCTTCAATTTCTGTTTTAGGCACAATTGCAATAGTTGCTACTTTGTGGCCTTCATTCAGTTTAATTAAACGAACTCCTTGAGTTGATCTTTTTGATGTAGCTATTTGTTCCATTGGAACTCTAATAATCATTCCTTTAGTTGTTGTGATAATTAAATCTTCATCTCCGACAACACTTTTAAGCTTAGTAAGGTTCCCATTTTTTTCAGTAATGTTAAGTGTTTTAACACCTTTCCCACCACGGTTTTGTTGTCGATATTCATCTACAACCGTTCTCTTACCATAGCCATTTTCCGTTACAACAAGAATTTGATTTTTCTCCTCAGTTACAACTGTAAATCCTACAACTTCAACTGGTTCACTAATTAAGATTCCTCTAACCCCACTAGCTACACGTCCCATATGACGTGCTGTAGTTTCACAAAATCTAATTGCTTTTCCGTTTGAAGCTCCAATGATTACATCTCTAGTACCGTCAGTTAATCTAACTGCAAGTAACTCATCACCTTCTCGAAGATTAATTGCTTTTATACCTGATGTTCTAATATTTTTGAAATCTGAAACCGGAGTTCTTTTTACTACTCCACGTTTTGTTGCAAAGAATAAGAAGTTTTCACTCTCGAAATCATCTATTTTAGCAACAGCTGCAAGAGTTTCTCCATCATCTAAGTTAAGTAAATTTACTATTGGTAATCCTTTAGAGGCACGACCATAGTTAGGCATTTTATAACCTTTCATTTTGTAAACTCTACCTAGATTTGTGAAGAATAATATGAAATCATGAGTTGAACAACTAATTAGATGTTCAACAACATCGTCTTCATTTGTTTTAATTCCCGTCATTCCTTTTCCACCACGATTTTGAGATTTGTAAATGTCTGTATTCATACGTTTACAATATCCGCTTGATGTAATAGTTATCATGATATCTTCTACTGGAATTAAGTCTTCATCTTCAACATCTAAATCAATTGATAAACTGATTTCAGAACGTCTTGGATCTGAGAATCTATTTTTAATATCTGTCAATTGTTCTTTTATAATTTCTAATTTTTTATCTTCATTTGCTAAAATAAATTCAAGATTTTCAATTGTAGTAGCTAATTCTGTCAATTCATTTTGCAATCTTTCTCCTTCAAGACCTGATAATCTTCTTAAACGCATCTCTAAGATGGCTTTAGTTTGTTCTGAAGTAAGATTGAATCGATCTATCAATTGTTGCTCAGCGTCATCATAAGAAGCTCTTATAGTCTTAATAACTTCATCTATATTATCAAGTGCAATTAACAGTCCTTCTAAAATGTGAGCTCTTGTTTTTGCTTTTAATAACTCAAATGCAGTTTTTCTAGTTAATACCTCTATTTGATGATTAACATAGTGAACTAGTGATTCCTTTATAGGAAGCACTCTTGGTTGATTGTCAACTAGTGCTAACATGTTAATTCCGAATGTTGTTTGTAAAGGCGTATATTTGTATAAGTTATTTAATATGACTTCAGCATTTACATCTCTTCTAAGTTCGATAACTACTCTAATACCTTTACGATTTGATTCGTCTCTTAAATCAGTAATTCCTTCTATTCTTTTCTCTTTTGCTAGTTCTGCTATTTTTTCAATCAAACGTGATTTATTAACTTGATATGGTATTTCTGTTACAATTATTGATTTTTTCCCTGATCTTGTTTCAATAATTTCAGTTTTAGCTCTTACTTTAATAGAGCCATTTCCCGTCTCATACGCTTTTCTTAATCCTGTCATTCCCATAATTGTTCCACCTGTTGGGAAATCTGGACCTTTTATAAACATCATCAACTCTTCAGTAGTAATATCGTTATTATCTATATAGGCTAATATTCCATCAATTACTTCCCCTAAATTATGAGGTGGAATGTTAGTAGCCATACCTACAGCAATACCGGTAGAACCATTTACTAATAAGTTAGGAAATTTAGCTGGTAAAACTGATGGTTCTCTTTCTGATCCATCATAATTATCAACAAAATCAATTGTATCTTTGTTTATATCCAATAACATTTCAGAAGCTAATTTGTGCATTTTTGCTTCTGTATAACGCATTGCTGCAGCTCCATCACCATCTATTGATCCAAAGTTACCATGTCCATTAACAAGTGGATATCTATAACTAAATAATTGAGCCATTCTTACCATTGCATCATATATTGCTGTATCTCCATGTGGATGGTATTTCCCCATTACGTCCCCAACAATACGCGCTGATTTCTTATATGTTTTTTCTGGCCAAACGCCTAGTTCAGCCATCCCGTATAATATTCTTCGATGTACTGGTTTTAGTCCATCTCTAACATCTGGTAATGCTCTTGCAACAATAACACTCATAGCGTAACTTAAGAATGACGTTTTCATTTCAGTGCTAATATTTATGTCCTTTATTTTATCAAATTGAGTAATTTGTTCATCCATGTCTGTCATCCTCCTATACATCTAAATTTTGGACATATAATGCATTAGTTTGAATAAATTCACGTCTAGGAGCAACATCGTCACCCATCAACATACTAAATACTTCATTTGCCTCAATAGCGTCTTCTAATGTAACTTTTAATAATGTTCTTGTGTTTGGGTCCATTGTTGTATCCCAAAGTTGTTCAGCATTCATTTCTCCAAGTCCTTTGTATCTTTGAATTGTAGCTCTTGGACCAAATTCAGCTAGTAAAGGTTCTAATTGTTCATCTATATATGCATATTCAATTCTTTTACCTTGTTGAACTTTATATAATGGCGGTTGTGCAATATATACATAACCCATTTCAATAAGAGCTCTCATATGACGGAATAAGAATGTAAGAAGTAGCGTACGTATATGCGCCCCATCAACATCAGCATCGGTCATGATAATGATTTTATGATATCTTGCATCATTAATATTAAATTCATCTAAAATTCCTGTTCCAAATGCTTGAATCATTGATAATATTTCTTTATTTCCTAATATTTTATCTAATCTTGCTTTTTCAACATTTAAAACTTTACCTCTTAGTGGCAATATTGCTTGAAATTCTGAATCTCGTCCTTGTTTAGCACTACCACCAGCACTGTCCCCTTCGACAATATATATTTCTGATCTTTTAGGGTCTTTTGTACGGCAATCTGCTAATTTAGAAGCGAATCCTAGCCCATCTAATGGCGATTTACGTCTTGTAGCTTCTCTTGCTTTTTTTGCTGCTAATCTAGCACGTGATGCCATTAAAGCTTTCTCAATTACTATTTTAGCATCATTAGGATTTTCCATTAAGTAACGCTCTAATCCATCACTTAGGATACTTCCCACTATTTTTCTTACTTCAGTAGATCCTAATTTCGATTTAGTTTGTCCTTCAAATTGAGGATCCGGGTGTTTTACACTAATAATACATGTTAACCCTTCTCTTGTGTCGTCCCCAACAAATGATTCATCTTTTTTAAATAGATTATTATTTTTACCATAATTATTTAGAACTCTTGTTAAAGTCATTCTAAATCCTTCTTCATGTGTTCCACCTTCAATATTGTTTATATTATTAGTGAAACTAAAGATGTTTTGGGCATATCCTGTATTGTATTGCATAGCTATTTCTACATTTATATCATCTATTTCACCTTCACAGAAGATAACATCTTGATGTAAAACATCATTAGAACGATTTAAATATCTTACATATTCCATTATTCCACCTTCATACTCGTAAGTATGCAAAACATGTTCATCTTCTCTTAAATCATTAATTTCTATTGATACTCCTCTATTTAAAAAGGCTAATTGTTGAACTCTATTCCTAAGTATTTCATATTCATATACATTTGATTCTTTAAAAACCAATGGATCTGCCTTAAACCAAGTAATGGTACCTGTTCTATCACTTGGACCGTGATCTATAACTGTGGTTACAGAAAATCCATACTCATACCTTTGAGTATATTTTCTTCCATCTTTATGAATTTCAACATCCATCCATTCACTTAAAGCGTTTACTACACTGGCACCTACACCGTGAAGTCCTCCAGATACTTTATATGATTTATGATCAAATTTACCACCAGCATGTAATGTTGTTAAGATTGTTTCAACTGCAGGTAACCCTGTTTTTGGATGTATATCCACAGGAATCCCTCGTCCATCATCTTCAACTCTTATGATGTTATCAGGTAAAATTTCTACTTTAATATATGTAGCTACTCCAGCTAACGCTTCATCTATTGAATTATCAACTATTTCCCATACTAAATGATGTAATCCTCTTGGTCCAGTTGAACCAATATACATCCCAGGGCGCTTTTTAACCGCTTCTAGTCCTTCCAATATTTGAATATTACTTGAATCATAAGTTCCAGTCATTGTCTTCACTCTCCTTGATAAGCCCATTTTCTATCTTGAATATTTTATAATCTTTAATTTTTGTTAAATTAATGCTTTTAATTTCTGTTGAAGTAATGAAAGTCTGTGTTTTATTTTGAATGTACTCTATTAAATTGTTTTGTCTTTCTTCATCAAGTTCACTCAACACATCATCCAACAGCAATACAGGATAGTCATTTTTGTAATCAAATATAAAATCTATTAATGCTAGTTTTACTGATAATACAGAAGTTCTCATTTCTCCTTGTGATCCATGAGTCTTAACATAATTATCATTTAAATAGAATTCAATATCATCTCTATGTGCTCCTATATTAGTTGTTCCTGTAATAATATCGTACTTATACTTGCTAACAAATTCTTTTTTATAATTTGATTTAACACTTGGCAAGTACTTAACAACAAGATTATCATTCGAATTTGAAAGTTTCATATATATTTCATTTGTGTATTTATTAATTTTAAATAAAAACTCTCTTCTATCCTTTACAACTTCTTCTAAGTAACTAATTAACTGATCTGTGAGTATATCAAGCAAAAGCATATCTTTTTCTTTGCTATTTTGCATAGATTTTAGTAAATCATTTCTTTGTTTAAGTACTTTTTTATAGTTTTGAAGAGAATATAGGTAACTTTTGGAGATTTGCCCAATCTCCAAATCAAGGAATTTTCTTCTTATTTGGGGATTGCCTTTAATTAGATCCAAGTCTTCAGGAGCAAACATTACAACATTTAATATTCCAATATATTCACTCAGTTTTTCTAATTCAATTTGGTTGTATTTTGCTTTTTTACCTATTTTTGAAATAACTATATCTAATTCTATATCCTTGCCATTTAAATTGATTAGGGAACTAATTTTAGCGTACTGAGCCCCTATTTTAACTACATCTCTGTCCTTATTTACCTTATGTGACTTAGTAAGTCCTAATATATATAGCGATTCTAGTATACTTGTTTTTCCTTGTGCATTTTTCCCAATAAAAATATTAGTATGATTACTAAACTCGGAATTCAATTGTTCATAATTTCTAAAAGATACTAAATTTAGAGTTTTAATGAACATTATTTACCAATTCTATACTCTCCTATGCCTTTAATTAACACTTTATCACCAGGATATAATTTTTTTCCTCTTCTAGCTTCTAAAATATCATTAACGTATATTGTATATTCAGCTAAAATTGCTTTTACCATACCACCTGAAGATACTATATTTGCATACTTGATAAATTGGCCCAAAGTTATGTATTCACTACTAATATTTATTTTTTCCACAAAGTCACTTTCTTTCATATATATTATTATTTATATTATATAATAAAGATAGCCATAATACAAGTTTTGAGAGCAATTAAATATAAAAAAAAAGCCCCTAGGGCTTTTAAATTTATTCAGTTCTTACTGGAAGAATCAATTGTAACATATTTTCGTCATAATCACCTTTAATTATAAATGGTCTTATCTCCCCAGTAAAATTAATTGAAACTTCACTAGAATTGAAAATTTTAAGAGCATCAAGGATATATTTTGAACTAAATGCTATTTTAATTGGTGTTCCAACAATTTCATCAACAGGATATACTTCTTCTAATACTTTTCCTATTTCTGGGCTATTTGACGTTATTTCAACAATATTATCTTGTCTTAAATTTAACTTAACAATTGCATTATTTCCATCTCGACTTGACAATAAACTTGCTCTTTCGATTGCAGTTGATAAATTTTCTTTATTAAATTTTATAACTATTGGAAATTCAGTTGGAACTAATTTTGAAGTTTCAGGATAATTTCCTTCTAGTAATCTTGATTGGAATAATAAACTTCTATACTTAAATAATATTTTTGATTGATCAAAATGTAATTCAACCATTTCGTTATTATTTTCTAACACTTTTAATAATTCATCTAAACTACGACCTGGAATAATGATGTTTAAAGGTTCATAAACTTCACTTAATTCAATTTGTTTTTGACTTAAACGATAACTATCTGTTGCGATTGCTATTAGTTTATTTCCATCAATTTTGAAATTAACCCCCGTTAAAATAGGTCTATTTTCAATAGAAGATGTTGCAAAAGCAGTTTGTCTAATTATTGTTTTTAAAGTACGTGTATTTATTTTAATAGATTTTACTTTTTCACTAAATTCTAATTCAGGATAATCATCAATATCCATCATATTTAATGTAATATCAGAACGATCTGCTTCAATTCTAATCATATTGTCAACAACCGAAGATAAAGAAACTTTTAATCCATCTAATTTTCTAATTATTTCTACAAAATATTTACCAGGTATTAAAACAGAACCTTGTTCTTTTATTACTAAACTAGGATCTTTAATCGTTAACTTGATTGCAATGTCTGAATTACTTGTTGTTATTACTAAGTGATCCTCAAGCACATCGAGTTTTATACCTTGTAAGGCAGGATTTGGTGTTTTGTTTGATAATGCTTTTTGAGCTACTATCAAATTGTTAAGTAAAATGTCTTTATTAATTTGAAAATTCATAATACCACCTCTTTAATTAATTATTGTTTTAGTTATTATTATTATTGGTGTCGTGTGGAAATGTGGAAAGAATCAAAAAACTATAAATATTATACCATATAATTGGGTTTAGAGTGTATTTATTTTTAGTTTTCTCCACATTTTATCTTAAGTTTATCCACATCTCTTTTAACATTTTTATCCATTTCCATTTCATTTGTTATTTTCTCAACGGAATGCATTACAGTCGAATGGTCGCGGTTATTAAAATAAGTTCCAATTTTTTTATAAGGAATATCGTACATTGTTTTAATTAAATACATTGATACTTGTCTAGGAAAAACATATTTTGATGTTCTTTTTTTAGATATTAAATCACTTGTTGAAATACGGTAATAGTCACTAACAATGCTGAGAATATTGTTTATTTTGTTTTCATTTAAGAACTTACCGTTTGTACGAGGCTTAACTAAATTCTCTAAAGCTAAGGTTGCATTTTTAACAGTAAAATCTAAATTAAATGCTGTACAGTAGAATAACACTCTTTTTAAAGCACCTTCTAATTCTCTTACATTATTATCGAATACGCTTGCTATATATTCTATTACATCATTAGGAATTAATGACGAATCTGATGTTTCAGCTGTTAATTTCTTTTTCAATATTTGTATTCTATGGTTTAATTCTGGACGATTTATATCAACAGTTACTCCCCATTCAAACCTAGATGTAAGTCTAGACATAACATCTTTTAACTCACTTGCGCTTCTATCACTTGTTATAACTATTTGTTTTTGAGTTCCATGTAATGTTTCAAATAATTTGAAAAACTCAATTTGAGATTTCTCTTTTTTTGCTAAAAACTGAATATCATCAATAAGTAAAACCTCTACGTCACGGTATTTATTATTAAATTCTTCAAATTTTTTCTTACTAGCTAATCTAACGTACTCTTCCACAAATTGATCAGTTTTAACATATAAAACCTTCTTATTCATGTCTCCTTCTAATATATAGTTACCTACACACTGCATTAAATGAGTTTTTCCAAGCCCAACATCACCAAAAATATAAAGTGGGTTTGCAACTACTCCAGGTTGATCAGCTACTTTTATTGCACTTGTATAAGCTAATCTATTACTATTACCAACTACAAAACTATCAAATGTATAACTTGCATTCAAGTTTCCTTGGAGATATTTGTTGTTTGAGTTATTGTTCGACTCTGTAATGGAGAATTCTCTTGAATCAGATAATTCATCACTTGCCTGTTCTTCAGTCATAACTCTAAATTTATATACTTCATCAAATTTTGTCTTTAAATAGCGGTTTAACTTATTTAAATATAATATTTCAATCCGTTTTTTTATAAAGTCATTTGGTGCTACAATATAGATATAATTATTTATAACCTTAAAAACAGTATTTACAGGTTCGAAAATATCTGTAAAAACCACTTCTTCTAAATCTTTTTCTAATTCATCTTTAATTTCATCCCATATTTTGTTGTATTTTTCCATGATGTTCACCTCGAATTATGATACAATAAATATAACATATTATTTTCACAAAAAAAAGCAAATAGTTTCCCACAAAAATTGTGGAAAAATAAATATTTTACAAATATTCCACTTTAATCCACAAAATAATAAATAGCTAAACAGAGACGTTTTAAGTACTTACTAACATTTCCACAATCTAGATATTAACATTTTGCACATTTCCACAATTAGCTATATCGAAAACTGGCAATAAAGCCATAATTTAGTGTGGATAACTTTTTTAAATATTACTGATTTAAATTTATTTTAATATTAGTGTTGACACATTTTTTTATTGCATATATAATTGTATAGCATGGTTTTCCGCATAAGAAGTAGGAGGTGTTGATGTATGCCAAAAAGAACATATCAACCAAATAAACGTAAAAGAGCAAAGACTCACGGATTCATGGAAAGAATGAGTTCTCCAACTGGGAGAAGAGTATTAGCAAGAAGAAGAGCCAAAGGACGTAAAAAATTAACTGTATCAGATGAATAACTAAAAGCCATCATATAATATTATATATATACCTGAAACCACTTGAAAAAATATAATAATATGTATTTTTTCAAGTGGTTTTTAATTTATATTTAATCTATAGTAGGTGATACAGTGAAAAAAGAATACAGAATAAAGAAAAGCAGTGAGATTGAAATGATTGTTAAATATAGACAAAGTAAAGCAAATAAGTACTTTGTTATATATAAAAAGGAAAACCGTGATAATACTCATTTTAGATTTGCTGTTAGTGTTTCAAAGAGATTTGGTAATGCTGTCGAAAGAAACAAAATTAAGAGACAAGTAAGAGAAATAATATCCAAATTGGATATTATTAATATTTTTGATGTATTTGTTGTGGTTAGAAAGGATTCCAAAGAGGTTTCTTTTCAAGACAAGAAAGAATCAATAACATCATTAATTAGAAAACTAAAAATATTAGAGGTGAAAAGATGAAAAATTCAACAAGAATTCAATTATTGTTGTTCACTTTTGCTATTGTATTATTTCTTAGTGGATGTAGTTCCGCAGAAATGTATACATCTCCAATTGGAGTTGAAGGTGGAGTAGGCTGGGTTCAATGGATCGTTGAACAAATGTCTGATTTAACTTATTGGATTAGTAATTCTACAGGTGGATATTACTTCATGGGACTTATTGTTGTAACATTATTAGTAAGAACGGCTGGATGGCCTATTTATTCAAAAAGTAATGCAATGACAATGAAAATGCAACAAGCTCAACCAGAATTAGACAAAATTAAAGAGAAATATCAAGGGAAAACAGACGAGACTGCACAAAAGAAAATGCAAGCAGAAACTCTTGAAGTCTACAAAAAATACAATATTAATCCTTTAGGGTGTTTACTTCCATTCTTACAAATGCCAATATTCATCGCAATGTATCAAGTTGTAAGAAGAATACCACTTTCAAACGGAATGATAGATGGAGTAGTAGTAGCTGGAGTAATGGATTTTACTGATTTGAACTACTCGTTTTTATGGATAAAAGATTTAGGTGGGAAAGATCCCCTTTATATTTTACCTATTTTAGTTGGAGTATTAATGTTCTTATATCAAAGATATTCTATGAAAAAACCAGAATATTTAAATAATAAGAAATATAAAACTAGTAAAGGTTCTCAATCAGAAAAAACAATGAAAATGATGTCATATTTCATGGTAATAATGTTAGTAAGTATCGCATGGACTAACGCCGGAATAGCTTTATACTGGATAGTTGGTAATGCATATCAATTCTTACAAACATTTTTAAACAGAAGATCGAACTTCAAGAAAATGAATGCACAAAAATCAATAGTATAGAAGGGTGTATTATGAAAAAGATTGAATTTGAAATAAAGTCTTTAAATGATGCATTAGAATTTGCATCAAAAGAGTTAAGAATAAACAAAGAACTAATCGAAATCAATGTTCTTGAAACAAAAAGTGTTTTAGGATTTAAAAAGATGCATTTAGTTGAAGCAGTTGTAACTGTGGATCCTGCAGAAATAGGATACAAAACACTTAAAGAATTATTTGATAATATGGATTTGGAAGCTCAAATTGAAATGAAAGTACCAAATGAAAGAGAAATTTCATATATAATTAATACATCTGAAAACCCTTTATTAATAGGTAAAAATGGGAAAACTCTTGAGAATATTCAGTTCTATATTAGAAATATTATTAACTTATACAGTGAAGAACATTTGATTGTATTAGTTGATATTGGTGGATATAAAGAAAATAGGAAAAAACAACTAGAAATTTTAGCTACTAAAACTGCAAAAGAAGTTGCAAGAACTAGAGTAGAAGCAAAATTATATCCAATGAACGCGTATGAAAGAAGAATTATCCATACAAAACTTTCTGATTGGAGAGATGTTTCAACAATTTCAGAAGGCGAAGGGCACGAAAGACACCTAGTTATTAAACCAAAGAGGCGATAAATATGAAATTAGTTGTGGGTCTAGGTAATCCTGGAAGAAAATATAAATCTACAAAACACAATATCGGATTTATGTGTTTAGATTTATATGCAAAAGAAAACAACTTAAAGTTCAAAAAAGAAAAGAAATTTAGTGGGGAAACGCTAAAGATAGGCAATTTAGTTTTACTAAAACCTCATACTTTTATGAATAATTCAGGACAAAGTATAAGACAAATTATGGATTTTTATAATATAGAAGTAGAAGATATTTTAATCATTCATGATGATCTTGATTTGCCGTTTGGTAAGATAAGATTAAGAGAAAAAGGAAGTTCAGGCGGGCATAATGGCATTAAATCAATTTTCTCTCACATCAAGTCTGAAAATTTTAAAAGAGTAAAAATTGGGATTGACAAAAACCCTTTATACGACATAAAAGACTATGTATTGAGCTCTTTTTCTAAACAAGAAAAAGTATTAATACAACCTATATTTACACAGGTGGTAGATATAATAAATGATTTTAGCAATGATGTAAATTTTGTACAATTAATGACTAAAAATAACTAAGCCAATTATGGCTTTTTTATTTGATTTTAATTATTTGATTTTAATTATTTGATGTGCTAGTATACTATTAGAAATAAGCGGACCCCCTATTACTGAGGATTCGCTATAAGTGCGTGGTGATAAAATGAATAAAATACTTAATTATCTTTCAAAAACAACCTATTTTAAAGATTTATTAATTAAATTCGAAAAAAATGATGATCTTCAAATAACTAATACGAACGATAATATTAGTCTTTTAATATTGCTTTATTTGTTTAATTCATATGACAAAAATATTTTGGTAGTAACTCCAAATATATATAAAGCTCAAAAAGTCTATGATGAACTAAGTAATTTAGTAGATAACAATCTATTAGGTTTCTTCCCTCAAGATGAGTTTGTTACTACTGAAATGCTCGCAGTAAGTGAAGAATTTAAGTTTGAAAGAATAAATACTATTAAGAAAACAATAGATAACAAAAAGAATATAGTTGTTACAAATACGACAGGATTATTGAAATATGAACTGCCTAAAAACAAATGGAAAAAGGCCCAAATTAAGCTATCTAAAGGCGATATATTAGATTTAACTAAAATTGCAAGAGTATTAGTGTCCTATGGATACAAAAGAGGGTTAACTGTTGAAAAACAAGGAGATTTTAGTTTAAGAGGAAGTATCTTGGATATTTATCCATCTACAGAATCAAAGCCAATTAGAATTGATTTCTTTGACGATGAAGTAGATACAATTAGATTTTTTGATGTAGATACTCAAAGATCTACTGTCCAAACAAAAACATGTAGTATTTTACCTATAAACGAGTTTTTCTACTCTGATGATGAGTTTGATGTAATAAAAGCTAAAGTCGATGTTATCATTGAAAAACAAGGATTAAGCGACAAAACAAACATAAGATTAAACGAAGATCTAACGAATTTGGAAAACCGTAATGATATAGACAAACTATTTAGATATTTAACATTTCTAGATGAAGATTCAGAAACGATTATTGATTATATGGATAATCAAGTTGTAGTTTATTGGGACTACAAGAGAGTAAAAGAAAACTATCAAGATATAATAAGAGATATTACTGATTGGTACGATTCCATTGAAGATTATGCAAGTGTCGGGTTTGATTTGATAAAGGATATAAATTATATATATAGCGGTAAATCGCTATATTTAGACGTATTTGGTGGGAATAAAAAGACTAAAGAATCATTTGATATCAAAGCAAAAGAACCAGTTGTGTACAATAATAATATTCATATGGCTATTAATGACTTTAAGAAATATCATCGCTATGTAACTGTAATTGTAGCTTTTAATACAATGAAATCACTTAAGAAGTTTGTTGAGTTGATTGACGAAAAAGTAGAATATACAATAATTGGCGAAAAAGACAATATACAAGAGAAAAGAATAAACCTCTTAGTACAAAACAACGCTATTAAATTTGAGTTATTTAATATTAATACCATTGTTTTAACGGAAGAAAACCTATATAAGCAAAAGGAACTTAAGAAAGCTAAGTATAAATCTGCCATTAAGAATGCTAAGAAGATTACTTCTATTGAAGAACTAAAAAAAGGAGACTATGTAGTTCATTACGATCATGGAATAGGAAGATTTTTAGGAATTGAGACAATGAAAATTGGAGAAAACACTAATGATTACATTTTTATTCAGTATAAAGGAGACGATTCTCTATATATTCCTGTTGAAAACATTAAATTGATTCAAAAGTTTATTGGTAGGGAAAGCGGAAAACCTAAGTTAAATAGGTTAGGTAGTGCTGATTGGGCAAAAACCAAACAAAGAGTACGAAAAAGAATTAAAGATATTGCAGATAAACTAATTAAGCTATATGCACAAAGGGAAGAAGCAAAAGGTTTTGCTTTTAGCGAAGATACAGATTTACAGACAGAATTCGAAGCAGATTTCGTATATAAAGAAACTGCAGATCAATTAACAGCTATCGAAGATGTTAAAAGAGACATGGAATCTTCTATGCCAATGGATAGATTACTATGCGGGGATGTTGGGTATGGTAAAACCGAAGTTGCCCTAAGAGCAGCTTTTAAAGCAGTTTTAGATAACAAACAAGTTGCTTATCTAGCACCAACTACAGTGCTTACCCGCCAACATTACTACACATTTAAAGACAGATTAGATCGACATGGAATAAGAGTTGAATTGCTGAACAGATTCATAACGAAATCAAAACAAAAGAAAATTCTTCATGATATTCGAATTGGAGCTGTTGATATAGTTATTGGAACTCATCGATTGTTATCAAAAGATATGAAGTATGATGATCTAGGGTTATTAATAATTGATGAAGAACAAAGATTCGGAGTTGAGCATAAAGAAAAGATAAAAGAAATAAAAGTAAACATTGATGTTTTATCTTTAAGTGCAACACCTATTCCCAGAACATTACAAATGGCAATTATGGGAGTTAAAAGTATGAGCTTGCTTGAAACTCCTCCAGCAAATAGGTACCCTATTCAAACATATGTTTTAGAGAGAAATGACAATATAATTAGAGATGCTATTGAACGGGAATTGGCTAGGAAAGGACAAACATTCTATCTTTACAATAGAGTAGAAGACATAAATATTGTGGCTAATAAAATACAAAGATTAGTCCCAGGAGCAAGAGTTTGTTTTGCTCATGGAAAAATGAGCAGGGTTGAACTAGAAAATGTTATTGAATCTTTCTTAGACAGACAATATGATGTTTTAGTTTCTACTACAATCATTGAAACAGGTATAGACATACCAAATGCAAATACATTGCTTATACATGATTCTGATCGGTTAGGACTTTCACAACTATACCAAATAAGAGGTAGAGTCGGAAGAAGTGATAAAATTGCTTATGCCTATTTAATGTTTAATAAACATAAACAACTAACTGAAGAAGCAGTGAAAAGATTGAAAGTAATTAAAGAGTTCACAGAACTAGGAAGTGGCTTCAAGATTGCCATAAGGGACCTTTCAATAAGAGGCGCTGGGGACATGTTAGGGACTGAACAATCTGGGTTTATGGATAGTGTAGGATTAGATTTATATTTAGAAATGTTAAAAGATGAAATAGCCATACAAAGAGGAGAAAAAGTTGTTGAAGAGAAAGACGATAAACAACCAATTAAGCTTAATGTAAGTAAATTTATTGATTCAAATTATATTGATAATGATTACATAAAAATTGAAATGCATAGAAAGATAGCTAATATCACTACAAAAAATGATATTAAAGTATTAATTGAGGAGTTTAAAGATAGATTTGGTGCTCCATCAAAAGAGATAATTATTTATATGTATGAAAAATTATTTGAGCACTTAGCTCTTATTAAGGGAATTGAGAAAGTAAGAGAAACAAAAAATAACATTACATTTATATTATCAAAAGAAGCATCACAAAATATTAATGGAGAATATGTGTTTATGAAAGCTAACGACATAAGTAAGTTTATAAGATTTACTTACAGACTTGATAGATTGAACATCATTATAGACACTATTAAATTAGATCAACATTATTTGTATATTATTGTTGATCTATTAGAAACTCTTTAACAAGGTAAAAGGCTAATTTTAGCCTTTTTTCTTGTTATAATTATTTATTATTTTTCACCTTAAAGCATTGACATTTTAATATTTGTTTAGTAGAATAAAGTTGTGAAATACCTATAAGACACACCGCACTAATGTTAAATATAAGACTATTTTTAGTATACTTATATTTTGGTGCTCTTTTTATTTTGTTTAGGAGGAAATTATGAGTGGAATAGTTGTTGTTGGTACCCAATGGGGTGACGAAGGAAAAGGGAAAATAACAGACTTCTTAGCTGAAAAGGCTAATGTTGTAGTTAGATTTCAAGGTG
>CAYVZR010000013.1:0-26491 GCA_964456195.1 uncultured Candidatus Izemoplasmatales bacterium
AGTTATCGCATGATTTATTATTAGTCTTGCTGCTTTATTTATACCATATGTCATTTGATTATTTCGTTTAATAATCAATGACATCATTTGTTTTGTTAATACATTCTGATTTGGTCTTGTGCTATTTAAATAACTCATTCTTTTATGATACCACTGGTTAAGTGATTTTAGTTTGTAACCATCAATCAATAAATGATTTGAATTTGTTACACCGCAAGTTGCTAGATTATTAAATCCTAAATCAATTCCCATAGTTTCTGTTTTTAAGTTTTTATTTTCTAGCGCATCTTCTTCAAGATATGTATGAATAACCTCTATGTATTTGCCATCAAATTTTGGTTTAATGGTGATTTCCTTTATTTGTTTATTTATGATACATTTTGGTGTTATTATCTCGATTTTTAATTCTTTAGGTAAACTTAATGAATTAATAAGCTGTGCTTTTGTTTTAGGTAACTTATAATACTTAGATACTCTTTTAATGAAATTACTTCTAGGTAAAGAGTAATAACCATTTTGTGGCTTGTATACCATTCGATCAATAAGAGCGTAATAACCAAGTTTATCAAGATATCTAGGCAATCTTACTTTTATAGTATTTGTAGACTTTATTGAACCAAAGAAAGCTTTCATTGCTTCATCTACTTTTTTTATAACTGTTTGCGCTTGAGATGAATTTAATATTTTATAGTTTTCACTTGTCTTAAGTAAATGATAGTTCTCGTTATATGTTAAGAATTCTCCTGTATCAAAGAAATGTTGTCTTACATTATATAAAGCTTGATTATATAAGTTCTTTGCTGAACGCATTAGTAATAATAAAAATCTTGTTTGATCTTTATCTAGTTTAATTCTTGTTTTGATTGCTTTATATCTCATCTTTTTCACCCCCTACCTATATAAACATTATACCATTTTTATAGCTTAAATAGGGAGTTTATAAAGATATGATACACTTTTTAAAAGTGAACCTAGGTTAACATAATAACTTGACAAGTTAGAATTTCCTATAGAATAAAAAAACAAATTTATTGGAATATTAATTTATTAAAAAAGAGCAATCCAACTATATAAAACGTAGGGTTGCTTCTCTATTAATGATGCATTTTTTCAAACTTGTCTAATTGTATTTGAATAGTATCCTTAACTTTTGCAGCAAGTTCATGACTAGTTAATCCTTCATATTCTTCATATTTCACCAGTTCATGGATATGAACATATAGTTTTTGTGTTTTAAAAGGGTAATTTTTAAAAACATTACTAATATTATACTGTGTAACAATTAAAATATCAGCTTTTGGTTTCATTGCTAATTTAAGAGCACCTGGCTTAAAATCGAGAAGTTCATTTCCGAAAGATCTTCTACCTTCAGGAAAAATCCCTATTGGCCATCCACTTTTTACTCGTTTAATTCCTTTAACAATTGATTCAGCTGCTGATCTGTCAGCATATCTAGAAATCGGAATATTCCCAAGTATTTTTATCCATCTACCAATAAATGGTGCATTCATAAGTGATTCTTTTGAAATAAAGGTTAGGGGATGATTTTTAAATATTGGTTTCAATATTATTATGTCGTAATTTTCTTGATGATTAGAAACTAGAACAAAATTACCTTTAGGAATATTTTCTTTACCCGTTACTTTAACAGCTACTCTAAGTAGATGTTTTCCAAGATTTAAGAATGAGTTTACAAGTCGATGGTTAAATTTAGAACCTAGCTTTGACCCCATTCTAAATCTTCCAATGATGCTTAACATAACCAGCTGTATAGCAATGGATATGATTAAGCCAGACATTAGGCTAATTAAGCCAAGTAAATAGAATCTTAATTCATTAAAACTATGAAAATCAAGCCCAAATAGCGAACCTAGTAAATATGTAACTAGGGCCCAAAAAAGGTATAAACTAAGAATATACATACTATCTAATCCTTTCATAAACTGAAAAATTGAGTTCGTTACTTATTCTTTCACTAATTTTATTATATTTTGAATAATCTATTTCTTTAAAATATACATCACCATCAAATTTTTTATCAATATGTGTAATGTATAATCTATCTGCGACATCAAGTGTTAAATCATATATTATTTTGCCACCTATTATGAATATTTCTTTATCTTTAGGATATTCTTTTAAATAGTTTATAATATCATTTGTTTTCTCAATACCAGGATAACTGTAGTCAGTTAAAGTAGCAATGACACTTGTTCTTCTATGCAAAGGTTTATTTAGATAAGATAAGATTGATTTAAAAGTCATTTCTCCCATTATAACCGTTTTATCTATTGTTTTTTCTTTGAAATACTGCATATCTTCCTTGTAGTGCCAAGGAAGCTCATTTCCTTTTCCAATTAGATTATTTCTACCTATTGCGACTATTAGATTTACCATTAGACACTCACCTTACCTTTAATTAAAGGATAAGGATCATAACCAGTTAGATTAAAATCATCATATTTAAATTCCTCAATATTTTTGATTTCTTTATTTAAAATCATTTCAGGTAATTTTTTAGGAGTTCTTGATAACTGTAATTTAACTTGATCGAAATGATCATTATATATATGTGCATCTCCAAGAGTATGTACAAATTCTCCTAATTCAAGGTTTGTAACTTGTGCTATCATCATTGTTAATAAAGCGTAACTAGCAATATTGAATGGGATACCTAAAAATGTATCAGCACTTCTTTGATATAGTTGGCAACTTAGTTTATTATCGTTGACATAGAAGTGAAACATCATATGACATGGTGGTAGTGCCATCATTGGAACTAAAGGTGGATTCCAAGAATTGACAATTAATCTTCTTGACCCTGGATTATTTTTAATATTTTCAATCACCTCAGATAACTGGTCAACATATAACCCGTCAGGTCCATCAAAATGGCGCCATTGTCTTCCATATACTGGTCCTAAATTTCCATGTTTTTTTGCAAAATCATCATCATTTTTAATATTTTCAACAAACTCTTTTAATGTTTCTCCATTGTAATCATCTGTTTTCTTGAAATTACGATATGGCCATTCATTCCAAATTCTTACATTGTTATCAACCAGGTATTTAATATTAGTTTCGCCGTTAATGAACCATAGAAGTTCATGTATAATCGATTTTAAATGTACTTTTTTTGTTGTAAGTAGTGGAAAACCTTTTGCTAAATCAAAACGCATTTGATATCCAAAAGTACTTAGTGTTCCTGTACCAGTTCTATCTTCTTTATGTGATCCTTTTTCCATAATATGGGTTAATAATTCCAAGTATTGTTTCATAGGTATCACTCCTTCTGTTTTTTAATTCTTTTTACAAGCTGTTTAATAGCAATAGCAATTGAAAAAATTGCTGGAATAGTAGGGGTTAATGGACCAGCCCATATTAAAACGTATGCAGCACTAAATGCAAGTAATATCTCACTGTTAAAGACAAATCCCAAAATAAGCGAACCCCACGCTGGGATATAAAAGATAATAGCACCGATCAGAATATAGAGAAACATATCTTTAACAAATATATTTTCTTTAAGCCATTTTTTCATATTATCACCATCAAATCTGAACTCATAATATTATAACAAAATATGCTAAATATTGAAAGTAACTTTTGAGATTCAGAAAAAAAAGTGCAATTTGCACTTTTTTAATAATATTATATATGGGAATAATATTATTTCTCGTTTTTAGTGTTTATGAAAGTGATTTTTTCAGCAACAATTTCTGGATAAGAAAAAGATTTTCCATCAGCATACTCAAAGTATTTTTGAGATAGCCTTGCTTTTACACCTACTGTGGAACCCTTTGTACAATATTGAACTGTATTTTTTGCAATTCCACTCCATAGAGTACATTTTAAAAAATCAGTATCATATTCTCCACTTTCAGCATTCTTAAAACTTCTTTGGACAGCTAAAGTGACTGTAGTTACTGATCTACCATCATCCAATTTTCTTAGTTCTGGATCATAAACTAAACGACCTACTAGGATTACTTGATTTAACATATAACCTCCTTTTTCACTATTATAGCAATCATTCAATATATTATTTAGTTGCTAAATAAAGGAAATATATGCAGATTAATTATTCTTTTTATACAATATAACTAAGTTTTGGTTTATTACTTAAATAAATCAACTTTACTTTTAGGTTTATATAAAATTTTACTTAATTTGCAAAAAAAAAGAACTTTGAAAGTTCTTTTTTTAAAAACTAATTTCGACGTCACTTCTTTTTGAAGTTTCAGCTTCAAAGAATTCTTTTTTATCAATATGTACCATTCCAGCAACAATGCTTGTTGGGAAAGTAACTATCATTGAATTGATTCTTGAAACATTTGAATTGTATACTCTTCTTGATGCTTGTAAATGTTCTTCAACATCTGAAATTGATTTTTGTAAATTTACAAATAGTTTTTCTGCTTTTAAATCTGGATATGCTTCAACTGCAACATTTATTCCAGTTTGTACAGCATCCATTTTACCCATGAATTCTTGTTTGTCTTGCAAAGATAATTTTTTAGGTAAACCTGCACGCCATTTAGTTACATTTTCAAAAGTTTCTGCTTCATGTTTAGCATATCCTTTTGTAGTGTTAACTAATTTTGTTAATACATCAAAACGTTTTGTAAGTGCTACATCAATTCCTGATTCTGCTTCATTTACCTTTACTTCTAGTTGTCTTAAGTTGTTCATTGTTGCGATGAACCATAGTAAAGGTAATACTAATAATACAACTATGATAATTACGACTATTATTATTGGATTCATTTGTTTCACTCCTTCTTAAAGATATCGTTATTTAATCTTAATTCATGTACTACTTCTTTGATTACTTCCATTTCTCTTCTAAACTCATTAAAAGTTGTTTCATTTAAAACTTTGAACATCTTTAATTCAAATGTATCTCTAAAATTGTTAATACCAATAAAGAGATTGTTGTCAATAAACGAAAAACTTATACTACCTTTGTTGTTTTTTTCAAATTTTCTTAAAGCCTCCATGAAATGAGGAGTTAAAATATAAAACGCTGCATGCTCACTAGTACAAAATGTTTTGAACTTCTTATTAAAGTCAACACTTTCGAGTTTGACTTTTTTATAATGTCTATTTTTTACAGGTTTCCCCTTTTCAAGTACTTGTAAATATCCATCAAATGATTTATTAAAATCAAATTTGAATACTCTTCCTAGGAAATAAGTAATAATTTCAGTTCTTGTTCCATTCTTAGTCTGAACTTGTCTTCTTTCTTGAAGCTTAACATCACTTGATACGAAGCTTACGTCATCAATATCTCCAGCTAAATAGTCTTCAGAATGGAATATGTCAGCTCTTTTTAAGAATTCTGTTGAATATACAACACTTTGAGATAACCCTTGTTCAGGGATAAATACACCATTGTCTATAGATTCAACTATTAAATCTGTCAAAACTTCAGTTTTAAATGATTTTCTCAATTTTGTGAAGTTACTTACTCCAATAATTGCATATATTATTCCAGGGATTACAATGATTAGTCCAAATGGTCCATAGTTAATCAAGAGTACAGTTAATAACAATCCTACTATTACTAATATACCACCTATAATCACCTTTTGCTCATGTTTCTTCTTTGCATTTTGAAATTTCAATAATTTGTCAGCCATTGTTTAATCCTCCCTAGTATATTCTACAATAAAAAGTATGAAAAATAAACAATTATTTAAAGCTTCTTATTACACTAACAGCCTTTTGCCAGTTAGTATAAAGCTTATTTCTTTCATCTGTTTTCATTTTTGGAATAAACTTTCTATCTAATATTAGAGTTTTTCTTAGATCATCTAAGTCAGAAAAGAAATTTGTAGCTAATCCACTGATGAATGCGGCACCTAATGCAGTTGATTCATTAATTTTTGGTCTTCTGATTTCAATGTTTAAAATATCACTTTGAAATTGCATTAAAAAATTATTTAAAGATGCTCCACCATCTACTTTTAAAATTTTAGGTGTTATTTTTGATTCGCTTGCCATAATATCAATGACATCTTTTGTTTGGTAAGCTAAAGATTCCAAAGTTGCTCTTGTAATATGAGAGATGGATGTTCCACTTGTAAGACCAAGTATTGCTCCTTTTGCTTCTGTGTCCCAATAAGGAGTACCAAGACCTACAAAAGCCGGAACAACATAAACACCATAATTTGAATCTACACTCATAGCTAGTTTTTCAGAATCAGAAGCATTTTTAAAAAATTTAAGTGCATCTCTTAACCATTGGATTGCACTTCCTGCAACAAAAACACTTCCTTCAAGTGCATATGTAACTGTTCCATCAATGGAATATGCAATTGTAGTAAGAAGACCTTTTTTAGATAAACAAGGTGTTGTACCAGTGTTCATTAACATAAAACAACCAGTGCCATATGTATTTTTTATTGTACCTTTCTCAAAGCAAAGTTGACCAAATAAAGCAGCTTGTTGGTCACCTAGTATACCAGCTATTGGTATTTCTGCTCCGAAGAAATTTTGCCTAGCTGTATGTCCATAAATGCTATTTGAATCACAAACTTCTGGAAGGATATTTTTATTAATTCCTAAGATATCAAGAAGTTCTTCATCCCATTTCTTTTCAAATATATTATATAGGAGTGTTCTTGAAGCGTTTGAATGATCAGTTTTATGAACAGTGTTTCCAGTTAACTTGTATAATAACCATGAATCAACAGTACCAAACATTAAGTGCCCATTATCCATTAGTTCTTTAGCACCTTCAATATTATCGAGGATCCATCTAATTTTAGTTCCTGAAAAATAAGGATCTATTAATAAACCTGTTTTTGATTTGAATAGATCGTCTAGCCCTTTACTTTTAAGTTCTTCACAAATATAGTTACTTTGTTTCGATTGCCATACAATTGCATCGTAAATTGGGCGACCTGTTCTTCTATCCCAAAGAATAGTTGTTTCTCTTTGATTTGTAATTCCTATACTATTTATTTCTTCAGGTAATACTTCTACAGTTAATAAACATTCTGCAATTGTCGAAAGAACAGATGTAAGTATTTCATTTGCATCTTGTTCAACATAACCTGGTTTCTTATAAAACATTTTTATTTCCTTTTGACTTGAGCTAACTATTCTTCCTTGTTTATCAAAAAGAATCGCTCTTGAAGATGTTGTTCCTTGGTCAATTGCAATAATATATTTTTTCAAAAATATCACCTCTTAACCCTTATTTTAACAAAATATCCGTTTTTTAAAAAGTAATTTAAAAATATATGATATAATATTCTTTAGAGGGTGATAGGATGGAAAAAGAATTTGTTATAGTTGATCCATATGAAAATGATTTACATACCTATTTATGGACACCAAATGTAGTAAAACCTAAGGGTGTAGTTCAAATAATACACGGTGCAGGTGAACATGTTGGTAGATACAGAACATTCGCTACCTACCTGAATACTTTAGGATTAATTGTAATTGGAAATGACCATTTGGGACATGGTAAAACAGCTGATACAAACGAATATGTTTATTTTGCTGATGAAATTGGTTTTCATAAAGTTTATGAAGGAGTTAAAACTGTTAGGGATTATATTGAAGAATATTACCCAAAATTACCAGTTACAATGTTCGCACATTCCATGGGCTCTTTTATTGGAAGATATGCAATACTATATGATTATAAAAGATATGACCAAGCAATTTTCTCAGGAACTGGATGGTTTGATCCTATTAAAGTTTATTTATCTATTGGACTTTGTAAGTTAATAATTCGTTCAAAAGGAAAAAAACATGTAAGTGAATTTTATAATAATAAAATTTCAGATAGAGCAGTTAAATCAATGAAAAAGAATGGAATTATTAATAAAAGAATTGAGTGGATAACTTCTGATAGAGAAATCCAAAAAGAATTTTTGGCAGATGAAATGTGTGGGAAACCATTTACTATTGGTGCTCAAATAGATATTTTGAGATTTCTTCTAGAGATTCAAGACAAAAAGAGAATTAAGGCTAGTGCTTCAAGTACTGCAATTTACTTCATAAGTGGTGAGTTGGATGCTCTTGGACATTATGGGCATGATATAAAGACTCTTTATCAATATTATAGAGAGTGTGGATATTCAAATGTTAAATATACTATTTTGAATAATGCTAGACACGAAGTTATTAATGAAATTGATCGTGATTTCATTCAACAACAACTTGGGAAATGGATTTTAAAATATTTGTAATAAAAAAATGGTGCTAGGCACCATTTTTATTTGGAAGGACTATTACTTTACTGTATGATTTTTCATTTGATAAAAGGTTTCTTGCTTCTAAAACGTCATTTACTGTAATAGTATCAGCAATATCTAAAATGTTAAATAAAGAAGCGCCTAGGAAATGATATTTCGTAAATTGATTTGCAATATACTCAAGACTATTTAATGCCTGAATGAATCCACCAATGATTTGTCTCTTTGTTCTTAAGAAATCTTCTTTGGTAATTTCGAATGATGCTAAATTACTAAAAATATCTCTTAAAGACTTATCTAATTTATTTGGAAAGTTGGTTTCACTACCAATAATAAAATAACCGTAAGATTCTTCAAAAGTTATATCTATTCCAAAAGAATCGTTAATCAGCTCATTATTGATTAAATGCTTATAATTATGCGAGCTTTTACCTAATAGTAAGTCGATAAATATAGACATAATTAGCTCTTTTTTCATTATGTTCTCTGTATCAAAATTTGTAGGAGATTGTTTGATAGCTAAAATGTAATTAGGTATATCGATTTCAAGTTTTAACTCTGTAGATTTTTTATTAGGGATGTTATCTTGGATGGGGATATTATTTACTAATGAATACCCTTTTTTAAATTCAACATTAGCTTGATTTATTCTTATATGTTCCATCAATGCTTCTGGAATGAAATTTCCAGTAACAAATAAAACCATATTTTTCGGACTATAAAATGTATTATGTACTTTGTTTAAAACATCTACAGTTATTTTTGAAATTGATTCTTCTGTGCCTAATATATCATTTCTGATTGGATGGTTTTTGAAGACATTTCTTATTAATGTCATATAGGCAACAGTATTTGGGTCATCTTCATACATTTTTATTTCTTGAGCTATAATACTTTTCTCTTTTTCAACTCCTTCTTTTGTGAAAGAAGGGAATTGAACGAAATTTAATAATAAATCAAGATTTTTTGTTAAGTTATCTGTACAAGAGAATAGATATGTCGTTCTATTGTTTTGAGTAAACGCATTTACTCTTGCTTGGTTTTTAGCAAATAATGAGGATACATCTTCGTTATTCTGCTCAAATAGTTTGTGTTCAAGGAAGTGAGCAATACCAAGAGGCAGCTCAATTCTTTCATTTAATTCATTTTCAATTGTTGTGTTTATTGAACCTAAGTTTGTTGAGAAAGTAGCAAATGATTTACTAAATCCTTTTTTTTGTAATAAGTAGACATTTAAGCCATTATTCATAACTTCATGATAAAGCTCTTCATTCACTTTTGGGTATAGATATTTATTCATCTTTATCATCTCTCAATAAATAAATTGTGTCTTTTATTAGTTTCTTTGCAACACTACTTATTCCATCTTTTGTTACTGATTTTAGATTTTCTATAATTTTGCTTGGATTAAACTCATTATTAAATAGAGAATCTCTGTTTAATCTTGATGAAAGACCACCATTTGAGTCAAGACTTTCAATAAGGTTATTCACTTGAACTGATTTTAATATATCAAGAAGACTATCATCATAATCTTGGGATATTATTTTTTCTAAAATTAAGTCAATTGTGGTAAGTACTTTTGGATAGTCTGTTTTATTTATTCCTGCAGTTAGGAATATTACTCCTTTATAAGGGTCGTAACTTGAGGCAATAAAGTAAACTAAACCAAGATTTTCACGGATTTCTCTAAAAAGCAAGCCTTCTGAAGAACCTCCAAACAAAGTATTAAATATTATTGCATCAAAGTAATCATTTGACTGATAAAGGGAATCTAAACGATATCCTATTATTAGTTTTGCTTGACTGACATCAATTTTATTAAATATTTCTTTTACACTATCAACAACAACTAAATCGTTATCAATCAAAATTAAATCTTTAGATCTTTCATTAAAATTGAAAGTTTTTTTAATAGCTTTTCCAACTAAATCGAAGTCAATATCACCAACAACGTTAATTATGATTAAATCGTTATTAATCATATTTTGATATCCATCAATACATTGTTCTAAAGTAACATTTTCAAGGATCTCTTTGTCTCCGAGAGCATTTATTCGATATATTTCATCTTTAAACATTATATTTTGCATTTCTTTAAAGGCATATTTTAGTTTATTTGTATAAATACCACTAAAATATTCTTTCAATAATCTTTTTTCTTCTAAGAATGTTTTTTCATTGAAGAATGGATTAAATATGATTTCATTTAGAAATTTAAGTGATTTATCAAATAAAGAATCTTCTTCTAGAGAGTATTGGTCATTGATTACAGAAAAATCAAAGTTTATGAAGTGAGATTTAGCAATCTTACTTACTCCAACATTGAAATGGGCTGCATACATATTTTCTAGATGTGATGACATAGATTTTCTAGTATCATATTTTTTTGATACCGCTCTCAGTAAATATGGAATCATACTTCTTTTTGAGATTGTTTCCATTGATAAATCATTACCAAAAGATAACTGGATTCTTACAGTTTTAAATTTGTCAGTTTTGACCATGTTTAAAGTATATCTGTTATCTTTTATTATTTTTGTATTCATATTTTATCTCCTAAAAAAAGTGCTTTCGCACTTTTTACTTATTCAGCTAATCCTAGTGCTATATCCATCATCTTAGTGAATGCAGTTTGACGTTCTGCTGCAGTTGTTGCTTCGTGTGTCACAAGAGAATCACTAACTGTTAATAAACAAGCTGCTTTTTTTCCTGTTACATTTGCATTATGAAATAGAGCAAATGATTCCATTTCAACAGCAAGTGCACCATGATCTTTGTAGAATCCTTCAATAGCTGTCATGTCTTCTCTATAGAAAACATCACTTGAATGAATAGTTCCTTGAATAACTTTTATTCCTAAATTATCTGCTATCTTTAATAATTTGTTATTTAACTCTTTACTTGGATATTCTTCATGAATGTCTTTACCATTCTGAACAAAAGCATAGTTTGATTCACTCCACACTTTGTCAGCTAGCAATACATCATATAAATTTAAATCAGCTGTATATGCTCCGCAACTTCCGATTCGGATAATGTTCTCAACATCGTAAAATTTGTATAGTTCATAAGAATAAATACCAATACTTGGCATTCCCATTCCACTACCCATTACACTTATTCTTTTACCTTTATAAGTTCCAGTGAAACCGAACATATTACGAATATTATTAAATTTTACAACATTTTCTAAATATGTATCTGCAATGTATTTAGCGCGCAATGGATCTCCAGGCATCAATACCGTTTTTGCGATACTTCCTTCTTTTGCCTCAATATGTGGTGTAGTCATTATTTGTTCCTCCTAATATTATTATATATATTTATATTTCCAATTAGCATTTTACTAATTTTGTTTCAATTCATAAAGACCCATAGATGCAAATAGTTTCAGATAGAACTTAATAAGCATGCCGACACTTACTGAAAATATTAGCGTCCCAATATTAAACATGCCAAATTGTATCCCAGCCATGAAACCTAATACTATTGCTAAGGTTACTGCTGATAGTTCCATTATAATACGAATTAGAATTAATTTTTCAGTTTTAAACACTCTCATAAGAGTTAGCATAAATTCATCGAATACTCCTGCTGGATAGCTGGAGATAATCAATAATGATCCTCCTAATGGAAGAGTAAACAATCCGATTATATAAGTTAATATTCGTAAGAATATATTTTTTGGAAGATAGTTTAGCAACAAATTAAGGTTAAATAAATCTATTAAATTCCCAACTACAAAAATAGGGATTGCCATTCCAATATATTTTAAATCCTTATTACCGACTGTAACAAAAACAGTAAATGTTAGAGCAACATATATTGTTGCATCACCAACAGTTATTCCGGTAAGTTTATGAAGACTATAATGAAGTGTGTCCCATGAACTAACTCCTAATAAGCTTCGTAACATCATTACAACACCAAAAGAAATTATAATCATTCCTAATAAATAGAATGAAATATTCTTTATGCTAAAAACCATATTATGTTTTTTCATAAGATTTCCCACTTAGAATTTTTAAGTAGAACCCAAGAAGAGGGCCAAGAATTATTGCCATTAAAATGGAACCATAATTTACTGAACCAAATCCAATACCAGCCATAAATCCAATTGCAATAGCTAGTAAAATCCCAAAGACTTCTATCCCAACTCTTACAAAAACAACTTTTTCAGTTTTTATGATGTTCATTATCATAATCATTAATTCATCAAATACAAATGCAGGAAACTTAGATGTAACGATTAATGCAAGGCCAAGTGGTATTGTTAATGCTCCAATAACATAAAACAAAGCTTGCATTAGAAAACCTTCTGTACGAAAATCGCCTAATATTATAATATCCCATAAATCAATTGAAATTGCAACAAGTATTATGGGTATAACCATTAATAACAGTTTCCATTTTTTAGTTCCTATTAATACAATCGCCATTACTATAACAGCAATCATAAGTGATGTTGTACCAAGAGTTAAATTAAGCAATACACTTAAATTATATGTTACGTTATCCCAAGCTCCTGCACCAAGTCTTGATCTAAGTAAAGTATTAACTCCCATTCCCAAAATAAAAAAACCTAAAAAATAGTAACTAATATTTTTAAAGGTATATTCAAATTTTCTATCAGACATTGTAGTACCTCCTAAATTTATTACCGTTCTCAAGTCAATTTTAGGGGACTTACAACTCCTAACCATATTTTAGGATTTAACGATATTATTATTTTACAAAAAAAGTGTTATAAAATCAACAATTTTAACCTTTTAAATAATATAAGCAAGTCGTATCAACTTGCTTATTCAAAATATTTTGTTATCTCAAAAGTAATTACATCTTCTGTTTGGCTATCAGTATCAGAATAATCGATATTTATTGTACTCTCAGCAAGAGAAATTTTATAACTTTCATTGTCCATAAAGAATATAAAGTTTTCGCCATCATATCGCCCACCATGATTTTCTTCGTAAAATTGAATTATTTCAGATATTGTAAGTTCATATACAAACCCTGTTATAGTAGAATACTCAGGAGTGAAACAGTTATCAGTAACATCATTACTGCATACTTCTTCTGTATGAGTTCCTAAATTACTAGTATCTTCAGTTATTCTCATGAATCTTCCCATATCTTTTAATTCTTCTTCTTCACCAAATGTAGTTGGCCAGAATCCAACTTTTGGAGGAAATGGAATTATAGCTGTTTTATATCTCGTTAAAATAGCTTTTTCATCCACATATTCATTATTAATTGGCAAATATTCTTTTAAATATGCTTCATGAATTTCATAGGCTATAATTGCAAAATTATAAGGAACTACTATCTTGATTCCATCATGGTAAAATTCTGTATATGAGAATATTACTCTAAGTCCATTCTCTACAACTATAAAAGCATCCACATCATAAATTTCAGAATCAGCAGTAACCTTAACTAAATTATAGTCATCTTCAGTTGCACCTAGGCTTAGTTCAATATCACCCTTCCCTGATTCATTTAAGTAAATATCAGAATAGGTATCATCTTCATATAATTCAAGAAATGAAATGAATTCATTACTAATGTCCTGGTAGTTATTGATAGACGAAAATCGATAATTTGATTCGTCCGAATCAATAAAATATAAATACTCTTTGGAAAAAGTATATTCAAATAAGTTTTTTGAATATGAACCATTGTAATAATCATAAGATAAAGTATCACTTTCAATAAATTCAGTTCCGAACGGAGCTTTGAAAGGATGTTCTGAACATCCACTTAAGATTAAAATGCTAGTGAAAACTATTATAACTAAAAATATTTTTTTCATAAAAAATCACTTCCTATCACTATTATAACTAAAAAGTCTGAATATTCAGACTTTTTATTATTATTTTAATACATTTGAGCATCTATCGCATAAACCATCATGTAAATCGTCAACTACTTGCCAACATCTATCACAAGTTTCACCATCTGCTTTAGTAACGTCTATAGAAAGGTTATTGAACTTATATTGTCCAACTCCTTCTTTAATTTCAAACTTAGAAACGATAAATATTTGTCCAAGATTTGCATTCATGCTGTTTAGTAATTCTTTGACTTCACCCTCTGGATAAAGTGTTAATAAAGCATTGAAGCTTTTACCAATTACTTTATTATTTCTTGCTTCTTCAAGAGCTTTTAAGACATTATCTCTTACTAACATGAAGCTTTCATATTTTTTAATAAGATCTAGATTACCAAGTTCAACATATTCTGGCATATTTTCCAGATAGACATTGTCATAAGAATGTGCTGGTAAATGTAAATATGCTTCATTAGTAGTATGAGGTAAGAATGGTGTTAATAATTGTAATAAAGATAGAGTAGTATCATATAAAACAGTTTGTATACTTCTTCTAGTATGATTATCAGCTTTTTCAATATATAGAACATCTTTTGTAAAATCTAGATAAAAGGCACTTAATTCTCTAGTTACAAAGTTTGTTATATCACGATAAACCGAATCAAATTCAAAGTTGTCATATTTTTCTGTAACATCTTTTATTAAGTTGTTAAGTTTTAAAGTAACAAATTTATCTACTTCATTTAATTCATTGAATTCAACTCTATTTTTTACAGGATCAAAATCAAATAGGTTACCTAACATAAAACGAACTGTGTTTCTTATTTTACGGTATGATTCACTTACTTGTTTCATCGTTAGATTACTAATTCTAACATCACTTTGATAATCAACACTAGCTACCCATAATCTTAGAATATCTGCACCACTTTGTTTCATTATTTTTAGTGGATCAATGACATTTCCTTGTGATTTAGACATTTTACGACCGTCTTTATCAAGTACAAAACCATGAGTTAAACAAGTCTTATAAGGGCTTTTACCCATTGCTGCAACACCTGTTGATAAACTACTGTTAAACCAACCACGGTATTGGTCGCTGCCTTCTAAATATAAATCACTTGGATAAGGAAGACCGAAATCTTTCATACCACCATGATGTGAAGTTCCTGAATCAAACCATACATCTAAGATATCAGTTTCTTTAGTAAATAATCTGTTTGGTGAAGCACTGTTTGTGTAACCTTTAGGTAATAATTCATTAGCGGATAAAGTATACCAAGCATTTGAACCTTGTTCTTCAAAGATATTTGCTACATGGTTAATAACTTCTTTATCTAAAATAGTGGTTCCATCTTCATTGTAAAAAACAGGAATTGGAACGCCCCATGTTCTTTGGCGAGATATACACCATGCTTTTCTATCTTTTACCATATTTGTCATTCTTAGTTCTCCCCATTTAGGGTACCAAGAAATATTTTTTATTTCTTTGATCATATCATCTTTTAAAGATTCAATTGAAGCAAACCATTGAGCTGTTGCTCTGAATATAACTGGTTTTTTGGTTCTCCAGTCATGTGGGTAACTATGAGTTATCCATTGTAATTTAAGAAGATATCCTAATTCATCAAGATCTTTTACAACACTCTTATTACAATCTTCTATAAATTCACCTTCATATTTACCAGCTTCGGCTGTCATGAATCCTTTTGAATCAACAGGACATAATGTTTCTAATCCGTATTTTTGACCAATTATGAAGTCGTCTTCCCCATGCCCAGGAGCTGTATGAACTAATCCAGTTCCACCTTCAACAGTAACATGATGTCCTAAAACTACAGGACTAACTCTATCATATAAAGGATGTTTGTATGTTAATCCTTCAAGTGTTCTACCTTTTACTTCTTTTAAATTAACTACACTAACCCATTCAAATGTTTTTGTAAGTTCAGCTATTAATGCTGTGGCTACTATGTAATTTACTTCATCATTAACTCTAATGAATGAATAATCTAAGTTATCTCCAACAGATATTGCTAGGTTTGCTGGAATTGTCCATGGAGTAGTAGTCCAAACTAAATATTTGAAATCTTCAGGAAAGACATCTTTTTTATCTACAGCGTCCATCGCAACAAAGATTGAAGGAGATTTTTTGTCATGATATTCTATTTCTGCTTCTGCAAGTGCAGTTTCACTTGAAGGTGACCAAAAAATCGGTTTTAATCCTTTAAAGATTAATCCTTTTTCAGCCATATCAGCAAATATTCTTAGTTGAGAAGCTTCATATTTTGCTTCTAAAGTTATATAAGGGTTATCCCATTCTCCTAATATCCCTAATCTTTTGAATTGTGTACGTTGTTTATCTACTTGTTCTAAAGCGTAACTAGCACACATTTTTCTAAATTCAACTTTATCTATACTATTACGATTTACTTTCTTTGTTTTAACTAAAGCTGTTTCAATAGGAAGACCATGAGTATCCCATCCAGGAACATACCTAGCATAGAAACCTTTCATACTTTTGTATCTAACAACAAAATCCTTTAAGACTTTATTTAAAGCATGACCAATATGGATATCACCATTTGCGTAGGGAGGCCCGTCATGAAGCACATATTCAGTATTCCCTTTGTTCTTTGCTAATCTTGCGTTGTATAAATCATCTTTATTCCATTTTTCATGCATTATAGGTTCATTATTTCCTAGATTCCCCCTCATTGGAAAATCAGTTTTTGGTAATAATAAACTATCTTTGTAGTCTTTACTCATAATAAATCACTCCTTTTTGTAGAAAAAAATCGTCCTTAAAAATAAGGACGAACATTATCCGCGGTACCACCTATGTTCTAGTTAAAAAACTAGCACTTTAATCTTTATAACGGAAAGACATCCGAAGTATCTTACTATTGTTTCAGACACTCACTCATAGGGGATACATCTAATTATGTTTATCCAAGCTTTCAACATGTACTCGGTCTCTAAATATAAACATTTATTAAATACTTGTCCTAATCATCGATTTTATACTTTACATTTTAACAAATAAAAACTAAAACACAACCTTTTTAGGCATATTTTAATTATTTATTTATAATAATAAAATTTTAATGTTTAATTATCAAATTCTTTATGAGAGTGTAGCAATCATATTGCTTAGGTTAGAAAGTCCCCATGAATAAAGAAGAAAACCTATAATAGGTGTGAAATCCATCATTCCAAAAACTAGTAAACCACGAAATATTCGCATATACGGATTAGCTAGTTGACCAATTAATTTGAAAATTCTTGAGTTTCTTAATTCTGGGATCCAAGAACTTATAACATAAGCTATTAAAATCCAATAATAAGCTGTTAGTAACCAATAAAGTGCTGTTAGTAATAAAACCATAATATTTACTCCTTATAATCTTTTACAAATTTTCTTAATGATCCATCTTTAAAATCTGTTTTAGTTGCGAACAGAAAAATAGTTGGTTGAATAACTTCAATTTCTCCATCTAGCGCATAAATAACCCCACTTAGGAAAGTGATGACTTTATTAGCTTCGATTTCGTTATAATCTTCATAATTTACAATTAGAGGAATACCTTTTAAGAGTTTGTTTGCAAGTTTCAGAACATCTACTTGTTTTTCCATTACAACAAATTCTACACGATCAATTGCTTTTTTATTTCTAGCCATTGTTACACCTCTTTCTTAAATAGTACACTACCTAATCTTAAAAATGTTGCTTTATGCTTAATTGCTATTAAGTAATCATTACTCATTCCAATTGATAATTCAGATAATTCTAAATTAAGTTTTTCTTTAATTAATACCTGTAAATCATTCAATTTTTGAAATTCTTGACTGATAATATCTTCATCATCAGTTAATTTAGCCATTCCCATAAGTCCAATTAATATGATTTTATCATGATTGCTGATTTCTTTTATAAAAGGTATTACTTCATCAATATTAAGACCATGTTTTGATTCTTCACTACTTATGTTGACTTGAACAAAACACTTTAAAGGCGCTGTTCTTCTCTTTTGAATTTCATTTGCTAAATTTATTGTATCAAGAGAGTGAAGGTAGTCAATATCGTTAATAATTTTCTTTGCTTTTTTGGTTTGAAGAGTTCCAATTAAGTGCCAAGTAATATCTAAATCACTTAACTCAGAAATTTTCTGCATAAAAGGTTCTACTCTATTTTCTCCAAAATTATTTATTCCAGTGTTATACAAATCTCTCATTTCAGTTGAATTGAAATATTTAGTAGCTGCCACTACTGTTGCATTTGAATCTTTTATTGTATTTAATACATCTTTTGTGTAAAAAATCATTTTTTTCTACCACTATATGTAAAAATACTAGTTAAAATAACTCCAAACGCAGCTAATAAGAAGATTATTGTATCGGGCATTGATTTCCAAAATGCAATGAGTAATAGAATTGTTAACATACTTACTCCGTATATAATTTGATAAGTTCTTTTCATTTTCTCACCTTCGTATTTTATAAATTAAAAAAGCACCTAGGGCGCTTATTTAAATCTTGATTTTAACCAAGATGGTATAGCAGTTTTTGATGGTGGTTCTTCTTCTACAACTGGCACTTCTTTTCTTCCTCTTTTTCGAGATTTTTTAGAAGTACTTTTAGGTGCAACAACATCATCTTCAACTACAGCATCGTGTGGAGTGTTTCCAATTTCGCTAAATTCAACAGAACGGTTTTCATCAAAACCAGCAGCAATTACAGTTACAATGATTTCATCTTGAATATCTTGATTAATCGTTGTACCATAAATGATGTTTATTTCTGTTTTACTTGCTTTTTGGATTGCTTCAACGGCTTCATTTACTTCCCATAGTGCAATATCAATACCACTGGCAATGTTTACAACTGCATCAGTTGCTCCATCGATATTAGCATCTAAAAGAGGAGAGTGAATTGCTTTTTTAGCAGCTTCAATAGCGCGATCTTCGCCACTAGCAATTCCGATTCCCATTAAGGCAGTACCTTTATCTTTCATAACAGTTTTTATGTCAGCAAAATCTACGTTAATTAGTCCAGGAACTGTGATTATCTCAGCAATACCTTGAACTCCTTGACGAAGTACATTATCTGCTTCTCTGAATGCTTCTAACATAGAAGTAGATCTATCAACAACATAAAGTAAACGGTCATTTGGAACTACAATTAAAGTATCAACATAAGGTTTCAAAGCATCTAAACCTTCAAGTGCAGTAGCGACTCTTCTTCGTCCTTCGAAACTAAATGGTTTTGTAACAATACCAATTGTTAAACATCCCATTTCCCTTGAAATTCTAGCAATTACTGGAGCGGCACCTGTACCGGTTCCACCACCCATACCTGCGGTAATGAATACCATGTCAGAATCACTTAGTAATTCACGAATTTCATCTTCTGATTCGATTGCAGCACGTCTTCCTATATCAGGATCTGCTCCTGCTCCAAGTCCTCTAGTTAACATCTTACCTATTTGTATTCTAGAATCAGCCTTAGAAAGTCTTAATACTTGTGCGTCTGTGTTAATAGCTACGAACTCAACACCTTGAACTTCATTTTCAATCATTCTGTTCACTGCGTTTCCTCCGCCACCACCAACTCCGATTACCTTAATTGAGGGCTTTTGATTAAAATTATCGATTGATTCAAACATAGATTATACCTCCAATTAACTTATTAATTAATTATATCATTTTTGTGTTGTAAAATAAACAATATTTTTATAAAAATGGCTTATATAGTTTATTTATAGTATTTTTTGAAAAATTCTTCCTTGAAATCACCTAGTGAATCATTTTTAATTGCATCTCTAATTTGTTTTGTTAGATTCTTTAAAAAATATAGATTGTGATAACTTACTAACCTTGGACCGAGTAATTCATCAGCCTTAAAAAGGTGTCTTAAATAACTTTTTGAGTAGGTTTTACAAACCTTACAATCGCATTCTGAATCAAGTGGTGTCATATCACTTTCATAGACTTTACTTTTGATTGTAATTCTTCCTGAGGATGTCATTGCACTTCCATGTCTTGCAAGTCTTGTTGGATTAACACAATCAAACATATCCATTCCTCTTATAACTCCTTCAAGAATATCATCAGGTGTTCCAACACCCATTAAATACCTTGGTTTGTCTTTTGGCATAACATCTACTAAGTAGTCAAGTACTTTGTATTGTTCTTCTTTAGATTCTCCAACACTTAAACCACCAATACTATATCCAGGAAAATCCATTTCAATTAGCGATTTAGCACACATTATTCGAAGATCTTTATGTGGCCCGCCTTGAACAATTCCAAAAAGTGATTGGTCAGTGTGTCCTTCATGTTCTTTTTTACCTCGTTCTGCCCATCTAATTGTTCTTTCAACGGATTCTTTCATGTATTCGTATGTAGAATCAAAAGGAGGACATTCATCAAAACTCATGATGATATCAGCCCCTAAATTATGTTGAATTCTGATTGAATCTTCAGGACTCATAAATAATTTTGCTCCACTTTTATGATGTCTAAATTCGACACCTTCTTCTGATATTTTTCTTATTTTGGAAAGACTAAAAACTTGGAAACCACCACTATCAGTTAAGAGAGAATGGTTCCATTTCATGAACCCTCTAATACCACCGTGTTTTTTCACAATTTCATCACCAGGTTCTAACCATAAGTGATAAGTGTTTCCTAGAATCAGTCCATCACTTACTTCTTCTATTTCTTTATTCTCAAGAGTTTTCACAGTAGCTTTTGTTCCTACAGGCATAAATACAGGTGTTTCAATACTACCGTGAGGCGTATGTAATATTCCTAATCTAGCGCCTGTTTGTTTACATTCGTGAATTAATTCATATTTTATTGCCATATTATCACCAAATTCATTATATATTACTATTTTTTAATTATCTACTTTATTTCATGTTTTTCTTTGCATTAGCAAGCATTAGTCTAATTCTGTTTAACTGATTTATCTCTGTAGCTGATGTATCGTAATCAATTGTAACAATATTACTTTCAGGAAAATTGTCTTTAATTCTCTTAATCATTCCTTTTCCTGCGATATGATTAGGAAGGCAACCAAATGGTTGTGCACAGACAATATTTGGTACATCACTATGGATTAGATGAACCATTTCAGCGGTCAATAACCAACCTTCTCCAACGTGAGTTCCATGACTTATAAATCCCTTAGTAAATGCCTTTATCTCTTTATATGAGAGCGGTTTTGTAAAACCGTATTTATCTAATATATTTGCGACTACTTTTTTTCTTTTCTCAACAAATGCTACTGTTGCCAGATTCTTAAATCTTGATAATTTTTTTCCACCATAGTGTGAAACATCATATGCTGCTGAATCAAAAGTATATAGGAAGAAGTCAAAGATGCTAGGGGTTACTACCTCGCAACCTTCATTTCTTAGTAATTGTTCTAGGTTGTTGTTCCCAAGTGGAGAGTATTTTACATAAATTTCTCCAACTATTCCTATTTTAGGTTTTAAGACTGTTCTATCTACTTCTATTTCTGAAAAACGTTTTATTACTTTATCTATTAGTTTTTTTGGTTGAAGCCAAGCTCTTAAATCGTTATAACTAACACTTTTAGCAAGCTGTTTATGGGCTTCTTTATAAACGCGCATTGTTTCACCCTTATTTACCTCATAAGGAATTTTCTCGTTTACAATTTGCATTAAAATATCACCGAAGATCAATGAATTAGTTAGTTTAAAGATCATTCTTGTACTAATTTTAAAACCAGGATTGCTTTCTAGTCCTACAGAGTTAAAGCTAATTATAGGGATGAACTCATATCCAGCTTTTATGAATGCTTTTCTGATAAGACTTAAATAATTACTAGCACGACATCCTCCACCTGTTTGACTTATCATTACTGCTGTTTTATGGATATCATAATTATCTGATTTAATTGCATCAATAAATTGTCCAATAACTAGCATTGCAGGTACACATATGTCGTTATGTGAGTATTTAAGTCCTTCATGTATTAAATCAAATGAATGATTTTGTAATATTTCTGTTTGGTAACCTTCACTTTCTAAAATATCAACGAAAAAATCAAAATGATATGGTGCCATTGAAGGAATTAATATTTTGTATTCTTTTTTCATTTCTTTTGTGAAGATAACTCGATTTCCTTCATATACCAATTTAGCCATTATAACACTCCTTTCATGGTTGAAAGTAAGCTTCTAACCCTGATATTGACTGTTCCTAAGTTATTTACTTCATCTATCTTTATTTGAGTATATAATTTATGATTTTTTTCTAAAATGCTTTTTACTTCATCTGTTGTAATAGCATCAAGTCCACACCCAAAAGATACTAATTGAATTAAATTAGCATTTTCATATTTGCAAATGAATTTTGCTGAATCATATAGTCTTGTATGATGTGTCCATTGGTTTAAAACATTAACTTTTTCCTGGTCAGCATACATATTTACTGAATCTTCACTAATTACAACAATTCCTAAACTTTGGAGCAATTTAGGTATACCATGATTGACTTCAGGATCAATGTGATAAGGTCTTCCAGCTAGTAAAATGATATTTTTATTATGAGCAACTCCATAATCTAAACTTCTTTTTCCTTCGAGTAAAACATCATCGCGATATCTTTTATATTCCGCTATAGCTAAATGATAGGCTCTTACAATGTCTTTTTTCTTCATATTGAATTTATCAGAAAATAATTTTTTAGTATTTTTTAGAAAATAGTTCACTTTATTCAAACTTACATATGGATCAATATATGTATTTAAATCAATATTATCCATATTTGCTCCTATAACTTCAGGATAAAAGGCAACAATAGGACAATTATATTCATTATCTCGATGTTTTTTTTCTGCGAAGTTATAAGGAATATTTGGATAGAATAAGTAGTCAATATCTTTTAATAGTAAGTTTTCAATATGTCCATGAACAAGCTTAGCAGGGTAACAAATTGTATCACTTGGAATCGTTTCTTGTCCAAGTTCATAGATTGTCTTACTTGAGCGGTCTGAATAGACAATTTCATATCCTAAAGTATCAAAGAAAGTAAACCAGAATGGAATATTTTCGTACATATTAAGGACTAATGGTATTCCTATTTTTTTCTTATATGTTTTTAAAGGATCTGATACATAGCTAGTGATTTTATCATATTTATAAAGGTATAAGTTTGGTAATTGATCATTAGTAGATACAATGTTTGCACCTTTATCACATCTATTACCTGATATATACTTTTTATCATTGAATATATTTATTGTAAGAGCACAGAAATTATTGCATTTTCTACAAACTGCACTTTTTGTAGTATAAGTGAACTTATCTAATCCTTCTTTTGTTAAAATATCTGATTTGTCTTTTTTATGTTCTTTAGCAACAAGAGCTGCTCCAAATGCGCCCATTAAACCGGCAATATTTGGTCTAATTACTTTTGTTCCTATTTCTTGTTCAAAAGCTCTAAGCACACCATTGTTATAGAATGTACCGCCTTGTACAATAATTCTCTCTCCAAATTCAGCTTTTACATCAACTGCTCGAATTACTTTATATAGAGCGTTCTTAACTACACTATATGCAAGGCCAGCACTTATATCACTTGTACTAGCGCCTTCTGCTTGTGCTTGTTTTACTCCGCTATTCATAAATACTGTACATCTACTACCTAGATCAACTGGTTGAGTTGATTCTAAGGCGAGACTTGCAAAATCTTTAATCTCATATCCTAAGGATGTTGAGAATGTTTCAACGAAAGAACCACATCCAGAACTGCATGCTTCATTAAGAATGATTGTTGTGATAACTCCATTTTCTACTTTGAAGCATTTCATATCTTGACCACCAATGTCAATTATAAACTGAACATCTGGGATAAAGTGTTTTGCGGCTTTGTAGTGGCATATAGTTTCAACTTCACCGTTGTCTAAATTAAAAGCATTTTTGATTAATTGTTCTCCATATCCAGTTGAATATGCACTTTTAATAGTAATTCTATCGTCTATTTGTTCATATAATTCATAAAGAGCACGTTTAACCATTTCGACTGGATTACCTTTATTGTGAGAATAAAAACTATATAATATATCATTATCTTCACTTAATAAAACAAGTTTCGTTGTTGTGCTCCCAGCATCAATCCCTAAATAGGCATCACCACTATATGATTTAATATCTATTTCTTCAACTTTAGCTAAATCATGTCTTTTTATAAATGATTGATAATCTTCATCAGATTCAAAAAGAGGTTTTAAAGTTTTTTTACGATTTCTTCTATCTGTTTTGTCATAATTAACAACAGAAGACATAAGATCTTCAATTGTTGAAGAGGTTTCATTTGCTAAAAGAGCTGCCCCAAAGGCAACAAATACTTCTCCGTCTTCTGGTACAAAAACATTTTCTAGTTTAAGAAATTCAATAAACCTTTTTCTAAGTTCACTTGCAAAAGTAAGAGGTCCACCTAAAAATGCTACTCTTCCTTTTATCTTTCTTCCTTGAGAAAGTCCAGCAATAGTTTGATTTACTATAGCTTGATAAATACTTATCGCAAGATCTTCATGTCTTGCTCCTTGATTTAAAAGAGGTTGAATATCACTTTTTGCAAATACACCACATCTTGAAGCAATAGGGTATATTTTCTCATAGTTCTTCGCAAGTTCATTAAGCTCAATTACATCTACATCTAGTAATGTAGCCATTTGGTCTATAAAAGCACCAGTTCCACCAGCGCAAGTTCCATTCATTCTTTGTTCAACATTATTTCCATCAAAAAAGATAATTTTAGCATCTTCTCCGCCTAGTTCTATACATACATCGAATTTTTCACCATCATATGTTAAGGCTTCAGTTGCACTAATTACTTCTTGAGTGAATTGTCTTTTTATACCTTCTGCTAAAAACATACTAGCACTACCAGTAAAATTAAAAAACATCTCTTGACCATTAAAAGTTTTTTCAATATCTTTTAATAGATTTAATAAAGATGTATTTATACTACTTTTGTGTCGTAGGTATGTTTTATAAATTATTTTATTAGATTCATTAATTACGACAGCCTTAATAGTTGTACTACCAATGTCGATTCCTACTCTTTGCATCATCAAGCCTCACCTGCATTCTCTTGCCTTTTTCATTATATAATAAAAAAAACAATTATATAAGAAAATAATGTGAAAATATAAAGTACACCCCTTTTATTTCAAATAGTAAGCATTTAATTGACAAATTTTCATTATTAATATATATTTAGTATACTTAAAAAGCATACGCAGTTCGTAACCATCCTGCGATATCAAAACTAGGAGGAAAAACTATGAGTAATGAATTATTATGGATTTTATTTGCCCTTGTTAACTTTGTTTTAATTACTTTATCATATAAATTATTTGGTAAAACAGGATTATTCGCATGGATAGCACTTGGGACAATACTAGCCAACATTCAAGTAACAAAAACAATTGATTTTAATTTCTTTGGAGTTCATTTAGTCGCTACACTTGGTAATATTATGTACGGTACACTTTTCTTAGTAACAGATGCACTTGGTGAAAAGTATGGTATAAAAGATGCTAAGAAGGCTGTCTATATTGGATTCTTTAGTTTACTAGCTACGGTGATTATCATGAAATTCTCAATTTGGTTCGTTCCAAATATCGATGATTTTTCACATGATTCAATAGCAATAATATTCAATATGTTGCCTAGAATTGCACTAGGTAGTTTGTCAGCTTATATAGTTAGCCAGTTGTTTGATGTTTATATGTTCCAAAAAATAAAATCAAAACTTCCAGGGGATAAACATTTATGGATTAGAAATAATGGATCTACCCTAATTAGCCAACTAATTGATACTTCCATTTTTGTTCCAATAGTATTTCTTGGAGAATATCCAAATAATATTGTCGTAGATATTTTCATAACAACTTATCTTATTAAAGTAATAGTTGCATTCATGGATACTCCATTTATATACTTAATGAAGAAAATTAAACCTTTGCAAGAATAAATTTAATGAACTATTCAATTTTGAATAGTTCATTTTTTATAAAAGTAATTTAAACTTTTCTTTTATTTTGTGATTTTAGATTATGACCATGTTTAAATAATACAACTAAAAATATGATTAATATCAATGTAGTTTTAATATGGGTCAACTAAAAATAATAGGTATTTGATGTAGATTTCTACGAAATAATTGTAAAAACGATTGTAATTATATTCATTAGTTTTATTTTGACTATAATAACTCAAAATATAGTTATTAGGATGTATCTTATAATATTAATTGGAAATATATAAACAAAAGATTGAAAACGCTAACATTGTAATGTATAATGTTTTTGGATTAAAATTAATTATTATCGGGAGGAAAAACATGAACAGAAAATATGTAGCGCCACCTTATCGCATTAAGATGGTTGAACCAATTAAAAT
>CAYVZR010000014.1:0-26437 GCA_964456195.1 uncultured Candidatus Izemoplasmatales bacterium
GCAAAAGTTCCTGTTGTTACTGTAAATGCTAATAATAATAATAATCCGATTCCTAATTTTTTTGATTTCATTTTTTATTTCTCCTTTTTGTTTTCTATTTTTTTTCTATATTTTTATTAATTTTGTAAATTAATTAATAACTTCTTTTTGAACTAATTCAAGTTCAAGTATAAAACTTATATTTTGTCCATTAATTGTTTCATATGCTACAACTGAATCTTCAACATTAATTAGATCTAAATCGAGACCTAATTCGATTGCTTCAGCATTATCGATTGGTTCAGTTAATTCAATAACAATCGTAATCAACAAAGTGTCTTTAAACAGATTCAATACTGCACTGTCGCTCTGCCCCATTATTGTTATTGATACAAGATGACTATATGTAGATGAATCATTTATTAATACATCTACTGCATTAATATGAAGTTCCACTTCATTTAGTAGTTCTCTTGAAACACCAACATTATAATATAATTCAATTCTCTCAACATCTCCAACACTAATTGCGTAATTAATTGGAACTAGTCTAAGAGATTCATTTCCTTGATTTAAATCAGTAACTATAATCTCTACAGGACTACCAATTGTTGTTACCTGGACATCCTTCAATGTATTTACTTCTCTCCAGTATGCAAGCGCTGATGTAGAAGTGAAGGCAAACCCAGCTAATAAGAATAAGATAGTGCCGATTCTTACTGCTCTAAAACTTATCAATAATACCACTCCTAACCATTAAAAAAAGCCAATAAGTATATATTATTGGCTTTGTATAGTTATTTTCATAACTTACTGTTTAAATTAGCCAATATATAAATTATATACGGCAACTGGCTACCATTTTAAAGGCCCTATAGCTTTGCGTACTTAGATTTCTCTAAGCTTGCCATTAAACATAAAAACTTTAAACTTTCTTTGTTGTGTATTCGTATCCTATCAGTTAGTTTTACTAACGTCAATACCTCTAGTTGTTATTTAATTTTTAATTAATATTTGAGAGTAAATACCTCTCAAACAATACATAAAGCCAATAATAACAATATATTATTGGCTTTATGTAGTTAAATCAATGCATCCCCTGGATGACTAGCCAATATATAAATTTTATATGATAACTGGCTACCATTTTAAAGGCCCTATAGCTTTGCGTACTTAGATTTCTCCAAGCTTGCCTTTTAAATATAAAAATTCTAAACTTTCTATTTCTATACACATAATATTATATAAATACGAGGATGTCAATCAATATAACTCTTAGTAAATGCCCTATAGGTAACAAAAACACATAAATTTTGTAAAAATTTATGTGTTGCATACTATTAAGAGCTAAAAATCAATTAATTTATTATTGAATATTTTGGTTTTCAGTACCTTCAAATGTGATTCCAAAGCTTAATTCTTGTCCTGCAATTAAATAAAATTGTTCTTCAGTTGGGAATTCCATTGATAAAGTAACTGTTACTTCTACAAAAAATCCGTCTTGCCCTTCTTCTAGAAGATCAGTTTGTACAGTTGTATATTCAAGTGTTTGTGCATCAAACTCAAAGTTAAACAAGTCTTCTAAATCTGTAGAAACTAATTCACCGTTTATCATAATATCATTAATGCTATAGTCCATTTCAAGACCAGACTGAACGAATATTGTATAATTGAACGTAATTTCTTCTACATCTCCAACACCAAGTATTGCTCCAGTAGGAACAAGACTACCATCTTCTGATTTCATTTCTTGAGAAATGATAACGATATTGTTTCCATCTGTTATTGTATTAACATTTATATCCTCATAGTAAGAGTATACTCTGAATGTACTAAGTGGTAATAAAAAAATCAAAACTAAGCTCAACATAAGCTTTTTCATAATATCCATCTCCTATATAATGTTTATGTAAGGCAACTGGCTATCTCTTTAGAGACCCTATAGTTTTCTGTCCTCGAATTTCTTCGAGTTTAGCTTTGTCATACATCGACATCTATAAGTGAAAATATTATAGTTCCGATTGACACAAATATTATAGCACATTTCATTATAGTTTACAATATTTTGCAAGCTTTATTTTTGGAATATAGCTTATTTAAAGGCTTGAATGAATGGGTAATCGCAATACTGTAAGTTTTCCCATAGTGTAAAAAAAAAGGCAATTTCTTTTGAAATTGCCTTAAAATTAACTTTTATTTTCTTCTTCCAGAAATAATTGCTATAAATCTTAATAATTCAATATAAAGCCAAACAATTGTAACAACAAGTCCTAAAGAAAGCATCCACTCATATTCTTTTCCTGCTCCTGCTTCAACTATTGTTGTTATATTGTCAAAATCTACTAACAAGAATAATGATGAGATAATTACTGACAATACAACTATTCCGAAATAGAAAGAATATCCAACTTGTGTGGCAATTCCACCTGTCCAAAACATTATCATTAGAATCAATGAAGCAAATACTAATCCAATTAGCATACTGTACATTGCTTTCCTAAAAAATGTTCCTACTCTAATAAGACCTGTACTATAAAGGAATAGCATTCCTGCAAGCACTCCAAATGTAGCAAGTAATGCCATCGTAATTATTTCACTACCATAAAAATAAGCAAATAAGGCTGAAATAAATCCTAAAAATATTCCTTCTGCTGTCGCGTATATTAATGAAAACATCCAAGCAAGCTCTACTTTCCTATGTGCAACAATTACTGATATAATTGCAATAATTGGAGCTGCGATTACTGTAATAATTGCATAGCCAAAGCTTGTCTCAAAGTTTAATGATGATCCGAAATATAAAGCTATCACTGCAATTATTGCAAGCAATAATGCAGTTTTTGTTGATACTCCTGCATATGTTGCACTATTTCCATCAGAATAAACATCACCCATTCTTTTATAAACTGGGTTTTCACCTCTAAATCTCATACTCTCATCTCCTCGATATTAGATTATAAGTTAATCATACTAAAAATTATCAAATAAACTAACTTGTGAATTATCAGGTAATTCATCAAATACATCTATCATTTCTAATTTTGTAAATAGTGTCTTAGATAAACTAGTTCTTTCTTTTATATCATCTTTTGATTTAAAAGGTTTTTCTGCTCGAGCTTTTAATATTGAATTAGCTACTTTGAGTCCTAATCCATCTATTGTGACAAATGGTAATATCAGTGAAACTTTATCATCGTCGATGATAAAGTTTCTTGAATCTGATTTGTTAATATCAATATTCTTAAAACTAAATCCTCTTTTATTCATTTCTAAAGCTACTTCTAACACGGTATATAATCTTTTTTCAGTTTCTTTTACAGATTTTCCCTTTTCATCAATCTCATTCATTTTTTTAGTTATTGCATATTCTCCACCAATAAAGGCATAAACATCAAAATCACTTGCTCTTTTGCTGAAGTATGCTGAATAAAATAAAATAGGTTTATATAGTTTAAACCAGGCAATACGAAGTGCCATAATTACGTATGCTGTTGCATGTGCTTTCGGGAACATGTATTTAATCTTTCCACAACTCCAAATATACCACTCTGGTATTTTGTTTTGTTTCATGATTAATTTATATCCTTCCCATGCATCTTTATTAGTACTAGGTTTTCCTTTTCTAATAAACTCTGCAATTTCAAATGCAATGTCTTCAGGCATTCTAGCGTTTATTAGATATACCATGATATCATCACGACAACCTATTACTTCTTTAAATGGTATTTTTCCGAATTTCTTATTAGATCCACTTACTAAAGTAGCTCCATTATTAAGCCAAACATCTGTACCATGACTTAATCCTGATATTTTCACTATATCAGCAAATGTTTCAGGACGTGTATCTCTTAACATTCCGCGTACAAAACTTGTTCCCATTTCTGGGATTCCATAGCTTGCAACAGGACTGTTTATATCTTCTGGGTTTAACCCGATTATTTCTGTAGAATTCAATAATTTATATACTTCTGGATCATCTACTGGAATCTCAGTTGCATCAGCAAATGGAAAATCTATAGGATTTTCTTTTACATAATCCATTAGGTAACGAATCATTGTTGGATCATCATGCCCAAGTACATCAAGTTTAAATAAATTATCTTCAAATGAATGATAATCAAAATGAGTTGTCATCCATGTTGATTCGATATCATCAGCTGGGAATTGTACTGGTGTAACATCAATTATATCTTTATAGTTTGGAACTACTACAATACCACCAGGATGTTGTCCTGTTGATCTTTTTACGCCTGTTATATGGCTAGCTCTTCTTACTATTTCAGCTTTTCTCATTGAGATATTTTTTCTTTCTAAATATCCTTTAACATATCCAAATGCAGTTTTCTCAGCTACAGTAGATATTGTACCTGCTCTAAAAGTTCTTTCTGCTCCAAAAATTTCTCTAATGTATTCATGAACTACAGGTTGATAATCGCCTGAGAAGTTCAAATCGATATCTGGGACTTTATCTCCTTTAAATCCAAGGAACGTTTCGAAGGGAATTGAATGTCCATCTTTTTTCATTGTTGTATTACAAATAGGACAAGATTCATCTAGCAAATCGAATCCGCTCTCAACTTTATCAAGTAAGGACTGAAGTCTAATTTCATTTTCATTCAATCCATATTTTGTTTTTTCTTCATTAGTCATTTTAAATGATGAAAAATGACAATTTGGACAAACATAATGTGGAGGCATTGGGTTTACTTCAGTAATATTCATTAATGTTGCAACTAAACTACTACCAACACTCCCTCTACTACCTACTAGATAACCTTCATCTAGTGATTTTTTAACAAGTAAATGTGATATATAATATACTGTTGAGAATTTATTTTCTGTTATACTTTTTATTTCTTTATCAATTCTATCTTTAACAATTCTTGGAACACTATCTCCATATATCTCTTTCGATTTATCACTTACCATTTTTATTAATTTATTTTCAATACTTGGAACACCTTCAAGTGCAAGAAAATCATCAGTTGGAGCGTATAATTGATGCTTAAAAGCTTCAACAAAATCAATCTTATCACTTATTAGATTTGAATTCGTAATAACAACTTCACGTCTTGTTTCCTCATCTAAAAAGCTGAACTCTTCTAACATTTCAGTTGTTGTTCTGAAATACTGACTTGGAATATCATTATATCTAGCAAGTGGATGAAGTCCTCCACCAACAAGTGGTGTTTGAGTGTATATAGCGCGATATTTCTTATCTTCTTTCAATAGATGATGTACATCTCCTGTAGCAACTACAGGGATGTTTAATTCTTTACCTACTTTAATTATTCTTAAAATAGTTTCTTTTATGTTCACCAATGCATTATCCATGTCTTCTTCAAGATAACTGAAGTCAGATAACGGTTGGATTTCTAAATAATCATAATATTTTGCTTTTTCTAACAATTCTTCATAGCTCTTATTTTTAGCAGTTTCAAAGAAATAAGAATTCATACATCCGCTTCCCACAAGTAATCCTTCTCTATTTTTATCTAGAACACTTTTTAGTAATCTTGATTCTCTAAAAAAGTTAGTTGTATTTGATATACTAGATATTCTAAATAGGTTTTTAAGTCCTACTTCATTCTGAACTAGAATATTAATATGTTTTGGAATAGCATATCGATATGCATTCGTCTTTTTAGAAAGATTGTTAAACTCATTTATGTTGGTAATACCTACTTTTCTAGCATCTCTTAGCATATGTAGAAAGATATCAGCTGTTGCTCTTGTATCATAGATTGCTCTATGGTGTTGAACTAAGTCAACCTTGAATAATCTTGAAACAGCTTTTAGATTAAATCTCTTAAGCTTGTCTCCATATGCGTTTCTGGCAATTTGTAGAGTGTCAAGTGAAGTCATATCTTGATCGTATAGATCAAAATCTTTCAATATCTTATTGATAAATCCCATATCAAAGTGGGCATTATGTGCAACCATAATTGTCCCTTCAAAGAATTTTTTAAATTCAACTATCACTTCGTCAATTTTAGGAGCAAGTGCTACATCACTATGTTTAATTGAAGTTATTTTTGTTGTTAATTCAGAAATCGGTCTTTCTGGATTAACATATGTTTGATAATCTTCAATTACTTGATTGTTTTGTATTTTTACTGCTGCGATTTCAATTATCTTATCGAAATTAACAGATAGACCAGTTGTTTCAATGTCAAATACAGTATATATAGCATCGTTGATAGGAAGATCTATTGGATTATTACAGATTTGTAAATCTTTTTCATTTATGAAAGCTATTTCTAATCCGTAAATAGGTTTTAATAATCTATCTTTTGTTGCTTTATAGAACTCTGGAAATCCTTGTACATTTGAATGATCAGTTAATGCAATGGCTGTGTGTCCCCATCTTTTAGCTGTTTCTACATATTCACTAATGGAAGTTAATCCGTCTAATGTTGACATTTTAGAATGAAGATGTAGTTCTACTCTTTTCTCTTTTTCTAAATCCTTACGATGATCTTTTACATTAACAAATTTTGTTACTTGGATAATATTCGCAGTAATTGAAACTTCATCACTAAATTTATCAAAAGCTGCGAATCCAGAAACCTTGATTCCCATCCCTGGTTTAGTCTTATTAAGAAAATCAATTTCGGCTTGTTCTCTAGCGAATTTCTTCACATAAACAGAGTCATCATCATCACCAACAATAAAAGTAAAAAGACTAGTTTTATCGTTTATCTTACGAAATTCCATCGTAACTACTTCTCCTTGGAATGAGAAATGTGCTTTGTCATCAATTGATTTATATTCAATTAAATCGTTCTCTGAAATAGGAATATCCTTAATTTTGTTTTTTATTTTTCTAACTACATTGCTACCTGAACATAAAAACACGTTATCTTCAGGAGTTAATTCAGTATTTTGATTAACTTCACTTATGAATTCTAAATCTTGTCTATCCATTCTTTCTCTAATAAGTGGTCTTTCAGCACAGATTCTAGTTGCTAGTACAACATCAAACCCTATTTTTAATAATTCAGTTTTTATTTCACTTAGTAAATCAGATACAAAAGTACCATCTTTTGGACAAACAATTTCTAATCTATTTTCAGTTTGTTCAATCTCAAAATCTAATATTGATGAAAATCTTGGTTTCTTTTTAGTAAGTTTTTTCAAAATGAAATCATAATATTCGCATAATTGAGAACAATCATTATTCTTATAAGTAAATTTAAAATCTGTTTTAGTAATGTAAGTTAATTTTTTTGGTAATTCCTCAAGTCTTTTAGCAAACATTAAAAAGTGTTCAATCTCTAATACATTCTCAAATTCAATATCAAAAAACCAACTATTGTCGGCTTTATTTACAGTTATTTCATTTAATTTTCCGTCATAATTTTTGATTTCACTTTGTAAATCTAGAAGTTCTAAAAGTTTTAATAATTTGTCGTTCATGATGTCAACTCCATAGTCTTTTTTCTACAAATTATTATATCATATTTTAAGGGATTTTTACTGAAGAAATAAAAAAAAGTAGAATAAATTCTACAGTTTTTCTTCAAAGTCAATTTGGATTTTTCCCTCTATTATTTCCTCTAAAGCAACACCCACGGGTTTACTGCATTTTGGGTCAATTGATGTATAGTCATCTTCTTTAAGAATTTTAGCTCTTTTTGCTGATGCATAAGCTAATTTATACTTTGAATCAATCTTTGTTAATAGGTTATCAATTGATGGATAACGTAATCCTTCTTTATTCTTCATACTTATTTGACCTCCAACATTTCTTTATACTTATATATTGATCTTTCTGTTTTAGCATGTTCAGCACGAATAATTGCCATGATTCTATCCGCTGCATTTCTTACTTCATCATTAACTACTATATAATCATATTTATGTGCAAGTGGAAACTCTCTATCAGCTTTATCCATTCTTTTTTGAACTGCTTCTAAATTTTCTGTTCCTCTTCTAAGTAACCTTCTATATAACGCTTCTCTATTAGGTGGAGCTATAAAAATAAATACACCATCTTTTGCTTTTTCCCTTACTTGTGTAGCACCCTGAACCTCTATCTCAAGAACAACTTCTTTTCCTTTTTCGATTTGTTCATCAACCTTGTCTTTAGGTGTACCATAGTATTGTCCAACAAATTTAGCATATTCTAAGAATTGGCCTTCTTTTATTCTTCTTTCAAATTCTTCATTTGAAACAAAGAAGTAATCAACGCCATCTACTTCGCCTTCTCTTGGTTTTCTTGTTGTCATCGAAATCGAATAAACTAAATCATGACCTTCCATTTCGAACAAAGCTTTTCTTACGGTACCTTTTCCAACGCCTGAAGGACCGCTAATAACAACCAATAACCCACGTTCATTGAGTTTCATTTAGAATGTCCCCCCTCTAATATAGACTACGTATATTTATTATATTATATCATACCACTTTTGACCCCTAAATGTAAGTAATTCAAAAGATTATTTTTATTTATTTGTTATGTGTTATAATTATGTTGGTGATAGATATGAGTTTTGATGGTAACATAGTAAGAAAAATAACGCAAGAACTGCGTGAAACTTTAATTACAGGAAGAATTAACAAGATTTATCAACTATCTAAATATGATCTTTTATTTAATATAAATTCTCCTGAAGGTAAAAAACAACTTCTAATAAGTAATTCTCCTGCATATTCAAGAATTCATTTAACAGAGATGAATTACGAAAAACCGGATACTCCACCTACATTTTGCATGTTTTTAAGAAAACATTTAGAAGGCGGAATTATCAAGGATATTATTCAAATCACTAATGATCGAGTGATTGTTTTTTTGGTGCAATCTAGAAATGAACTAGGAGATTTAACAAGTAAAAAGTTTATCCTAGAGGTTATGGGTAGACATTCAAATATTATTATAGCTGATGAAAACAACAAAATACTTGAAGCTATAAAACATGTTATGCCGTTTGACGGCAAAGATAGAACAATCTATCCTGGGGCGATTTATGAATTTCCGTCATCATCAAAGATTAATCCATTTGACATTCCAGCAAGAGAAGAATTTCTAAGTAATCCAGAAAACCTAACTGAAAAATCTTTATTGGATAACTTTACTGGTTTCTCACCACTTATAACAAGAGAAATAATGCACATATTTAATACAACAAAAAAAAGTATTTCCATTATTTTTAACGAGATTCTTGATAGTAATAATCCAACAATTATTTCAGCAAAAAAAGACTACTTCTATTTCACAGATATAACTTATATTGAGGGAGAAAGAAAGACTTTTGAGTCTGTGAATAAAATGTTAGATCGATACTACTATGAAAGAGATAGTATTGACATCGTCAAACAAAAGTCAAAAGACTTAGTTAAATTCATTAAAAACCACATTAATAAAGCAAAAAATAAAATCGAGAAACTGAACAAAGACTTAATTAAAACTAATACAAGAGATTCCATTAGAATAAAAGGAGAATTAATTCAAGCAAATCTCCATAACATCCTTAAAGGAGATTCCAAACTAGAATGCATCAACTACTATGATAATGAAAAAATAGTAATTGACCTGGATCCTAAATTAAGTCCAGTTAAAAACAGTGAAAAATACTTCAAAAAATATAAGAAGTTAAAGACAAGTATTCCATATATACACAAACAAATTAAAGAAGCACTTTTAGAAGTAAGATACTTTGAACAATTACTTCACCAAGTTGAAAATTCATCTCTAAAAGACATCGAAGAAATAAAAGAAGAATTAGTTGAAAAAAGATATATAAAGAAGAAAATAAAGATTGTTAAGAGAAAAAAACGCCCTAATTTTGAAACTTACTTCGATATTGATGGGATTACTATATTAGTCGGTAAGAATAATTTACAAAATGAATACATTACTCATAAATTGGCAAAACATAATGAAGTATGGTTTCATGTTAAAGATTCTCCGGGAAGCCATGTAGTGGTTAAAAGTTCTTTCCCTCTAAGTGAAACAACTATTAGAACAGCTGCACAACTTGCTGCTCATTTCTCAAAAATGAAAAAATCTAGCAGTGTCGCAGTAGACTATCTTGAAGTTAGGTATCTAAAGAAAGTTCCTGGTAAAATAAACAGTTTTGTAACGTATAAAAACAACAAAACTATTTACATTGACCCAGATGAAGATTTCGTAATAAATTTAAGAAAAAAATAAAAGGTTGATTAAAATAAAATAATCAACCTTTTTTATTTTCCATATATTTGATAAATAAGGTATAAAACTAATCTTCTTGGCAGTATTTTATTCAAAAACACAAAAAGCTTATATTTAATTCCTACAATAACCGCTACAGGCAATCTTTTTCTGTCAATCATTTTATTAACTACCTTTACAACTGCATATGGAGAAACACCTATTTGTTCATCTCTTTCCATTTTCATAATGCTTCTTGATACTCTACCTTGATATATATCACTATCTTCTAAAGGTGCTTTAAGCCGTTTTTCTGTGAATCCTGTTTTTGTGTCACCAGGAAGAATGCTACAAGCATTAATTTTAAAAGGCTTAAGTTCCATTCTTAGTCCTTCTGTATATCTTTGAAGACTGGATTTTGTCATAGTGTATATTGCTTGAAATGGTAAAGTAATCTCGCCAGCAACCGATCCAATATTAATAATTTTACTCCTGTCAACTTTTTTAAGTAATGGTAATAATTCACTTGTTATTTTCATAAGACCAAAGAGGTTAACATTAAAAATTTGAATTATTTCATTCATAGGAGTAAACTCTAAAGATCCACTTATTCCTATTCCTGCACAATTTATCAAAACATCTAATTCGTGATACTTTTTACGAATATCTGATGTAATCTGTTCAATTTCTTCTTGAATTGAAAGATCACATAAGTAATAATCAATTCCAAGTTCTTCTTTCGGGTAACTCCTTGATATACCAATCACGGTATGACCCTCGGATTCAAAGAATTTAGCAAGTGCTAATCCAATTCCACTAGAAGCCCCTGTTATTACTATTTTTTTACTCATGATAATCCCTCAATAGTTTTAGTACTTCATCATCTTTTTCTGGTAAATCATTCAGCACATTAGCAATGATTGATGCAGCTTCATCCATTAATTTTTTTGTATGAGTGGCTGTATAACTAGTTCTAATCATACATTCCCCTTCAGGAGAAGCAGGTGGTACGACTGGATTCACATAAACTCCCTTGTTGAATAGTATTTTACATGCTACTAGTGTTCTTAACACTGAATAAGTATATATTGGGATTATTGGTGAATCTATGTTCCCCTGCGCCTTTACTCCTCTTTCTAAAAGTGCTTTTCTCATATAAGATGTTATATCAAGTAGTTTTCTTGGCAATGTTGGATCATTTTTTAAAATTCGAAGTGCTTCAAGTGTTGCTGCTGCATTCGAAGGTGGAATTGCTGCACTATATATATATGGTCTTGATTTGTGTTTTATGTATTCAATTACTTCTTTACTAGCTGTTACATGGCCCCCTAAACTTGCTAAAGACTTAGAGAAAGTACCCATGATTATATCTACTTCATCTTCTAATCCAAAATATTCAGCTGTTCCTCTTCCACATTTACCAAGAACTCCTAACCCATGAGCGTCATCTACCATTATTCTTGCTCCATATAATTTCCCTAATCTTACAATCTCAGGAAGATTCGCAATATCTCCGCTCATACTAAAGACTCCATCAGTAATAATTATTTTTCCTTTATCATTTGAAGCTTCTTTTAGTTTCTTTTCTAAATCAAGCATATCACTATGCTTATATCTCACAACATTTGCATAGCTCAATTTGATTCCATCATAGATGCTAGCATGATTTTCACGATCACTAAAAATTATGTCATTACGTGTTGCAATAGCAGAAATGATACCCAGATTTGTTTGAAATCCAGTTGGAAAAGTTAAGGTAGCTTCTTTGTTCAAAAATTCAGATATTTCTTTCTCTAATTGTAAATGCAAAGTAAGTGTTCCATTTAAAAACCTTGACCCAGAAACTCCAGTTCCATATTTTTTTGTTGCTTCAATACTTGCATGAATTACTCTTTTGTCATTTGTCAGCCCTAAATAATTATTTGAACCAACCATTATTTCTCTTTTACCTTCCATTATAACTTCAATATCTTGAGCTGACTCAATTACATGAGAATATGGATAAATCCCCATTGATTTTGCTTCATCTGTTTCATCATAATTAAAACATTTCTTAAAAATATCCATAAAAACTTCCTCCTGTTTCTTTTTTTGTCAAAATTATGAATCAACGTTTTCTTCTCATCCATAAGACACTTAATGCTAAAGATACTATAGTCATAAGGATATACTGTATACTAACTTCAATATCAAATATTGTTTCTATTAAGAGCACAAAAACATATATAGACCCTACAACAGCAAGTACTTTAAATAGTATGTTAAAAGGTCTAATTGTTATTTACCTTTACTAAAAATTTCTTTTTTAACTAAATCAATAAATTCTTCAACAGATACAGTAACTTGTTCTTTTTCACCAAATCTACGATAAGTAACTAAGTTGCTATCTATTTCATTGTCTCCAACAACTAATTGATAAGGAATTTTAAGTGTTTGAGCGTCTCTTATTTTGTATCCAAGTTTTTCTTCTCTTAAATCTAATTCACTTCTTAAATCATGATCAATAAATAAATCATTCAATTTCTTAGCATATCCTGAATGAGCATCTAAAGATACTGGGATTAATTTGATTTGAATTGGGGCAAGCCATGTTGGGAATGCTCCTTTGTATTGTTCTAACAAAATACTCATTAAACGTTCCCAAGTTGATATTAATCCTCTATGTATAACTACAGGACGATGCTTTTCTCCGTCTTTCCCAATATAAGTTAGATCAAATCTTTCAGGTAATAAGAAATCTAATTGAACAGTTGACATAGTAATTACATGACCCATAGCTGTACGAACTTGTATATCTATTTTCGGTCCATAAAATGCCGCTTCACCTGTCATAACAGTATGTTCAATATTGTTCTCAGCAAGAAGTTCTTTTAAGATGCTTTCTGCCATATTCCATAACTTATCATTATCATGGAATTTACCTTTATCTTTATCTCTTAATGCAAGTTCAACATATTCAATTTCTAATCCTAAATCAGCAATTGCTTGTAAGATTAGATTATATGCATCTAATACTTCTTTTTTTATTTGATCATGTCTTGCGAATATATGAGCATCTGTTAGAGTCATTGCACGTACTCTTTCAAGTCCTGTTAGTCCTCCACTTGCTTCATAACGATGTTGAGTAACTATTTCAGCATATCTTATAGGTAAGTCACGATAACTTCTTAAATCAGTTTTATATACTAACATATGATGTGGACAACTCATCGGTCTTAGAACAAATGTTTCTCCATCTCTTTCCATAACTGGGAACATATTCTCTCTATAATGAGACCAATGTCCACTTATTTCATATAATTTCTTTGTCCCAAGTATTGGAGTAGAAATATGTTTATACCCTGCTTTTCTTTCTAACTTATAAACATAATCTTCTAATACTTTTCTAACAGTGTACCCATTTGGCAACCACATTGCAAGACCTTGTCCTGCGTCATTATTTAGTTCAAAGATTTTAAGTTCTTTTCCTAGTTTTCTATGGTCTCTTTCTTTTCTTTCTGCGAGTACAAGTAAATGTTTTTTAAGGTCTTCTTCACTAAACCAGGCAGTACCATATATTCTTTGAAGTTGTTCGCGTTTACTATCGCCTCTCCAATATGCTCCTGCTAAAGATAATAATTTAAAAAATCTGATATTTTTAGTACTACCAATATGTCCACCTTTACATAAATCTGTAAATTCTCCTTGAGTATAAAGACTAATTACTTCTCCTTCTGGAAGATCAGTTATAAGCTCTACTTTATATTTATCATCTTTGAAAAACTCTAAAGCCTCAGCTTTAGGAAGTTCACTTCTAGTTATTTTTGTTTGTTCTTGAGAAATTCTTTTCATCATTTTTTCTATTTTAGCTAAATCTTCTTCTTTTATTTGTTCTCCTGCATCTATATCATAATAGAATCCTTCTCTTATGTTTGGCCCTACACCGAATTTTGCATTAGGGTATAACCTTTTAACTGCTTGAGCCATTAAATGCGCTGCACTATGATTAAGAACATCAAATGCGGATTGATCTTTTTTTGTGATTATGTTAATTGTAGAGTCATTATTTATTGGTCTATTAAGATCATATAATTCGTCATTCACATAACCAGCAACACTTTGTTTTTTCAATCCTGAAGAAATACTTCCAGCAATACTTTCAATAGTTACTCCTTTTTCATACTCTTTTATAGAGCCATCAGGAAATTTTAGTTTTATCATTTTTTGCCCTCTTTTCTCTTATATTTTATTGCATTTATTTTGTCTTTTTCAACTATAGCTTCTACTAAATCAATATCATATATATTAGCCATATGATTAACAAAATGAAGAATATCATAAAGCTCATATTTGATTTTGTCTTTTAACTCAGGAGATAATGTGCCCATTGATTCTCTTCTAACTTCAACAGCAAGTTCTCCAACTTCCTCAACTAATTTTAACATAACTTGCAATTTAAATTCAGGTTTGAAATCAATTTCTTTAATATGCTTTTGTAATTCTCTAATGCTGATGTCTTTGTTTATCATAATACCTCTCCTTCAAAAATAAAAAAAATCGTCCTTAAAAATAAGGACGAATTGTTATCCGTGGTACCACCTTTGTTCTAGTAAACTAGCACTCCAGACTGTAACGTCAGTTAACGGGATTCTCTTTCGAGTCCTACTCAGAGGGGAGTAATCAATAAGATGTAATAGTAGCTTTCACCAACCTACTTCGCTTTAATGTACATTCTTTATTAATCATGTCCTCATCACAGTATTTCATTATAATTATAATACAATTTATATCATTGTCAAAATATATTTACATTTTGATTTCTTCTGTTAATGAAATAATCCTTGATACAATTCTATATGCTTTCATTTGTTCAGCTTTTTGAGAATTGTCAACCATATAAGAACCTAGCTCTTTTCTGGCTACGTTTGAAGAGAAGAATGTTGGTTTCTCATCAAGTAAACGATATTGTAATATTGGTCCAAGTACTTCATCTCTAATCCAAGCACTTTTACCTTCCCCACCTATATCATCAAGTAATAATACATCAACTAGTTTAAGTTTGCTGATTAACGCTTCCAGTCCACCGTTTCCAATTGATGATTTAAATTCTCTTACTAAGTCTGGATAATAAGCTATAACAACGCTATATCCTTTTTTTATAAGTTCATTTGCAAGTGATGCTAGTGAATATGTTTTTCCTCGTTGATATTCTCCCCAAATATACAACCCTTTCATTTTTTCACCCATTGGGTAAAGTCTTAAAAAGGACATCATGTATTTGTAGATATCTTTTCTTGCCTCAGTATTTGTTTTGTAATCTTCAAATGTTGCATCAAATATCATTTTAGGCATAAACATAGCATTGATTAGATTGTTTTTTCTAGATTGTTTGTTTTTATGAAGAGCATAACCACATTCTTTATATGAAATCTTTATTTTATTTTCTTCATATTTTAAGACAGGTTCAAGTCCAAGTGTATCTTGTTTACATTTATTTATTCCCGTGCAGTTTTCACAAATATCTTTTCCCTGCTTATATGTCAATAAATCAACTAGATTTTTTTCTATTACCATACTGTTTAAATCATTTTCAATAAAGAAATTACTTAAAACAGGATCTGAAAATAGATCTTCGATTATTTCTTCTTTATTCACTCTAACGTTTCTATTACTAAATTCGTTCATCTATTTCACCTACAAATTCTTTATATAATCGTCTAGCCAGTCAGATTCAATATCCTTTGGAAGGAGATTTTTCTGCGTGGCTTTACTTTTCGTTCTTTTTTTATTTCTTTTTTTTATGTGAGAAACTGCATCTTCGACAGTAACAAGACCTCTTCTTTGCCAATCAGCAGCTACTTTTTCAAAATAATTGTATGATGGGAACCCATCTGTATTACCAATAACAAAAACAATTAGGAAGTTTATTAACTCAGAATTTAGCTCTGTGTTCTCTAGTAATTGTTCTACAATTTTCAATTCTACAGCCGCTGGTTTTGAACCAAATACATCTTCTAATATATTTAATGGTGAACTTGTTTTACACAAATTTATCACATGATTATTGGTTGTTATTTTCTTTGCGGTTTTATCTTTTAAGTTCACTTTATCTGTTTTGTTTTCAAATTTAAACCAGTACCCTGCTCTTTTTGATAATTCATCTAAGTTTACACTTTTATCCTTACCTACTGAATCCATAAATACCTTTTGCATCGTAAACTCATCTAAATTATACACATATGACAATCTTGATATTTTTTCTTTTACCTTTGAAGTAATTTTGCGATGATCTACAAAGTTTTTAGATAGACCTTCAAAAAAGATATCAAAATCAAAATCATGATTAATAGTTATCTTTGATTTAGAACGATTCATGAATACATCATCAGTTTCAATTGGCGCAACAACAGATTGAAAAACTTCATCAAAATTGGTAGTTATGTTTTTAAATCCATCTTTTTCAAAACTACTGATTCTAAATAAGTTTACTAACTCATCAAAATTAGCTTGCCCAATTTCTGAGAATAAATACGCTCCAAGACTTCCATCTTTGATAAATTCTTCAGCGGTAAGTGGTGCTTTCAATTCATATAATAATAAATCTTCATTTTGAAATACAACAAGTAATCCGATTGCTTCAAGCTTTTTTCTAGCACTTAGAAACACAGTTGGAGAAATTCGATTCAAATCAAATATTTTTGAATGATAATACTCCGGAGTTTTTAATTTTGAACGATCAATTAATGCCCATAGAGTGAGATATAAACTAAATGCTGAGCATCCAATAAGTGGTTGATAAAGTAACGTAACAACGTTACGCTCATCTACATCTATATTTTGGTACGTTATCAATTTAAATTTATCTAGTTTATCAAGCTTCACTTGTAGATCCTCCTATGGATGCAAACCTACTCCTTTGAATTCTAGTTTCTTATCTAAAAAAGCAAATAGGCTTTCAATAATCCTTTGTGGTCTGTTCATTCCGAATATTTTATAAGTTTGTACTTTTACATCAACCGCAGATTCTAATGGGTTAACTTGAATGATTGATATTATTAGATGGAATTTAGTAGTTTGAATAAATATTTCTCCATGTATATCATCTATGTTATTAATAATATAATCATTATGATTTGAATACTCAATAACCGCATCCTTAACTTTGTTATATCTTGTGCGATAATATCTTGTTTTAAGTTCTTTTTTTTCATGCTTTTCTTTGGTTTCAGCAAAATTACTTAAAAATTTAGTTATTCCCATAATAACACCTCTAATTCTTTTAATACTTTATTAAACTCAAGTCTAGTTTCTAATATTGATGTCGAATTATCTATTACATAATCAGCAAGATCAACTTTTCTGTTTAATGGCATTTGAGAACTAATCTTCATTTCAGCATAAATTTTGTCGATTCCATCTCTCTCCATTAATCTCTCCTTTTGTTTTCTAAAAGGAGTATAGACTACAATTGTTTTATCAACCAAGTCTATAAAATCAGTTTCAAACAGAAGAGGAACATCAATAACAATAATTTTAGTTCCAAGCTCTTTGTGTTTTTGAATTTCATTTTTAACTATTGATTTTACTCTCGGATGGAGAATGGCATTAAGTTGAGCTCTTTTTTGAGAGTTTCCGAAAACAATCGTTCCAAGTTTCTTACGATTAATTTCTTTGTCTGTTAGTAAAATATTGTTTGAGAAATGAGTAATCACTTCTTCGTATCCTTCAGACCCTTTTCTTAACATATCTTTTGCAATAGCATCTGTTTCAATAACAGGAATATCTACGCTTTTGAACATCTGTGTTACTGTTGATTTCCCTGTTGCTATACCGCCTGTGAGTCCAACAATGAGTGTCATCTTTTTCCCCTCCTACAAAAAGGATAATTTAACAATTATACCTTTTAGAAAATTATACCATAAGAACATGAAACTAAGAAGAAGTGAATTACTTCTTTTTAATATTTATTTTTGACATGTCGGGCAAAAGTAAGTACCCCTACCATTGACCTTTGTCTTTTCAATTGTTGTGGAGCAAACAAGGCATGGTTCACCTTTTTTTGTGTGAACATTTAACTCGTTTTGAAATAGTCCAGTAACTCCTAAACTTGAAGTATAACTTCTAATAGTTGTACCTCCAAGTTCAATTGCTTTATTTAAGATCTTAATTGAATTTTCTATTATGTTCTTAAAATCATTAGTTGTTAAGCTTGAAGCTACTCTTTTCGGGTTTAACTTACTTAAAAAAAGGACTTCATCGACATATATATTTCCTAGACCAGTAAAAATATGTTGGTCTAACAAACAAGTTTTTATGGCAATTCCTTTATTTTCCAGTTTTCCCTTTAGATATTTTACATTCATTTTTTCATCAAAAGGTTCAAGCCCTAATTTGTGAATTGGATTTGTTGAATAGATGTCTTCAATGTTTCTTAAATCCATTGTCCCAAATTTTCTAACATCATGATATCTAAGAGAACCTCCATCTTTAAAATTAAAAACAATATGTTCATGTTTTTCTAATTCTTCAGATTGATCTTTTATAAAATATTTTCCTTCCATTCTTAGATGAGATATCAAAGCAATATCATCTAAGATAAAAATTAGATATTTACCATATCTTTCTATATCAATAAAAGTTTTACCAACTAATTTATTTTTAAATTCGTCAACATTTATATCTTTTATGATTTTACTATAATGAACATCAATACTACTGATTGTACGACCTAAAATCATATTCCTTAAAGTCTTTCTTACTGTTTCTACCTCTGGTAATTCCGGCATAGGTTATTCCCCCATTTTATTATAATGAACGCGTGATTCACTGTATCTTAATTTAGTTTCTTTTTTACCTAATTCGTACCCTAAAGCAATCATTGAAAATGGATGTTTCCCATCTTTTATATTAAGTGTTTTTTCAATATACGCGACTCTTTCTTTAAGTGGGTAGACACCAATCCAAACACTTCCAATTCCAATATTCGTTGCTTCAAGCAAAATATTTTGTGTAGCAGCAGCCATATCTTGAGTAGCCATTATTGGAGATAACTCTGTTGGAATTATTAATGGCACAATTGCTACTTTTACATCTTTCAACATCCAAGAACCTTTACTAGCTAATGATAATCGATCTAGTAATTTTCTATCATCAACAACTATGAATTCCCATGGTTGTTGATTATTAGCACTCGGTGCTTGCATTGCAGCTTGAAGCATTTTAGTAATATCTTCTTTTAATACATCTTGATCTGTGAACTTCCTAATACTTTTTCTTTCTAATAAGATATTCATTTTATACCTCCGGATTTACATGTACAACTACATGACATATTTTTTCATTATCATTAAGTTCCTTAGTAACATTCTCGGCAATATCGTGGCCTTCCTTAACCGTTTTGTTTCCGTCAACTCTTATCTCTACTAAAGCTTGATAGTATGGACCGTATGCAATCATAATAAGATGATCTACATCAATAACTCCAGAAACTTTTAATACTTTCTTTTTATATTCATTACATATTTCTTTATTCACAGATTTACCTTGCATTGATTTTATTGCATCAAAAATAATTTGAATACCAATTCTTACAATAAATAATGCTATTATGATTGATGCTACTTTGTCACCTTTTAGAAGCCAATCAATCTCTAACATTTCTCCAACTATTACACTTCCAATTCCAAAAAATACAACAATACTACTGAATACATCAGTTAAAGATTCTTTTCCTGATGCACTAATTATTTGCGAATCAAGTTCTTTTCCTTTTTTAAGTAAATATCTTGCTAAGAACAATTTTATAACAACAACTAAAACAACAATTCCCAATGTTATCAGACTTGGAACTTTTATAGCATCATTAAAGTTAATAATTACGTTTTTACCTAAATTATAAGCAATTAGGAGAATTGATAGTCCTAAAATAAAACTCAAGACATATTCAAATTTCCCATGACCAAAAGGATGCTCATCATCAGCTGGTTTTAGCGAATGTCTAATACCTAGTATTACAAATACATCGCTAAGTAAATCACTTGTACTGTGAACACCATCTGCAATTAAAGCATAACTATTAAATATTATCCCACCAATAACTTTTATTATTACTAAGAAAATATTAACAAGAAAACTTCTAACCATTATTCTTTCTAGTTTCATAAAATCATCACCTACTTAGTTTCGTACAAGTTTTTTCCAAAAGACTTATCTACTTTTAATGGTACATCTAAATCAATACAATTTTCCATTGTATCTTTAACTAATTTATCCATTTCTTCAAGTTCATTTTTATCAACATCAAATACTAATTCATCATGAATTTGAAGAAGTAATTTAGATTTCAATTTACGTTTTTGCATTTCATTGAATATTTGGATCATAGCAATTTTAATTATATCTGCTGCACTTCCTTGGATTGGTGCATTCATAGCGTTTCTTTTTCCTGATTCTCTTTGCATATACACACTACTCTTTAACTCAGGTAAATATCTTCTACGATTCTTTAAAGTAGAAGCATATCCTAAGCTAGTTGCATCTGAAATCACTTTATCCATATAAGTTTTAATTCCTGAGAAAGTTTCATAATATTTTGTAATAAATCTTTCAGCATCTTTTGGAGATATATTTATCTCTTCACTTAGTCCCCAAGCACTTTGCCCAAAAATTATTCCAAAGTTTACAGCCTTTGCTTGTCTTCTTTCAAGACTTGTAATATCTTCTTTTTCAAATATTTGTTGTGCTGTTTTTTTATGAATATCTTCGTCATTCTTAAATGACTCTATTAAAGTTTTTTCCTTAGCCATATGAGCTAACACTCTTAGTTCTATTTGAGAGTAATCACTTGCTAATAACATATTTCCAGGTCTTGGTATAAACACTTTTCTAATCTCTCTACCTTCTTCATATCTTATTGGAATATTTTGAAGATTTGGGTCTGTGCTTGATAGTCTACCAGTTGATGTGAAAGCTTGCTTATAGATTGTATGTATTTTCTCATCACCTAGGATTGCATGTTCAAGTCCAACTATATAAGTTGAATACAATTTTGAAAGTGTTCTAAATAACATTATTTTCTCAATAATTGGATGATGGTTTTTAAGTTTGTTTAATATATCTACATTTGTTGAATACCCTGTTTTTGTTTTTTTAGCAAATGGCAGGTGTAATTTATCAAATAAAATTTCGCCTAGTTGTTTAGGGCTTGCTATATTAAAAACGACTCCAGCAATTTCATAAATCTCAACAGTGATTTTATCAATTTTTGCTTTTACATCTACATTCAAAGATTGTAATTTTTCTCTATCTACCATTATCCCATCAAACTCCATATGTGCAAGTACGCTTGCAAGTGGTAGTTCGATATCGTTTAATAGTGATAACTGATTGTTCTTAATTAATTGTTTTAATAACGTTTCTTTTAGATATTGTATCGCAAAAGCCTTCTTTGCAGCGTAAGCACTGTATTTAGCTAAAGGAGGAATACTATACTTCACACCTTTTTGATATATTTCCTCATAATACTCAACATTGTCATAATCAAAATTGCTGACTATTACTCTGAAATCTTCTTTTGTATTATTTGGGTTTAAGATATAAGCTGCGAGTAATAAATCAAACTCAACTCCAGCTATATCGTATCCATCTTTCATTAAAATAACTTTCATTTTTTTAACATCAAATACACTCTTAGCAATTGATGGATCACTTAGATACATCTGCATACCAAGAGATTGATGTAATAAATCATAGGGTATAAAGAAATTCCCTTTTTTATTCACAATCCCAAAACCTAAAGCTTCGGCTAAGTGATAATTAGGATTAAATGTTTCTAATACAATAAATGAATCTTTTATTAATATACTATCTAACTCATAAATATCTTGAATAATCTTATACTCAAATTCTTCAACAACGTCATTTGATTTTTTTATATATCTTTTTATTAATGAGTGAAGTTCAAGTTCCTTGAAGAAATCCAACATTTCAACTTCATTAACACCTTTATATTCAATATCATCAAGACTTAGAATTAATTCAACATCTGTCTTTAAAGTAGCTATTTTTTTACATAAAATAGCGTTATCAAAGTGTTCTCTAATTCTTTCTCCCAATTTTCCCTTTATGTTATCTTTATCTTCTAAAACTCCTTCAAGTGTAGAATACTCACTTAACAATTTCACAGCTGTTTTTTCTCCAACTCCTGGAATTCCAGCTAAATTATCTGATGCGTCACCCATTAATCCTTTTAAATCAGTTATCTGGTTTGGATTAACATTCATTTTTTCTTTCAACAACTCTGGTGTATATAATATATAATCTTGCATTCCTTTTTTGCTTGATCTTTGACATACCTTATCGTTTAGTAATTGAAGTAAATCTTTATCGTTACTAATAATTTCAATTTGATCAAATTCATCATAGTAATGTTTTGCGTAAGTTCCGATTATATCATCTGCTTCAATTAGAGCAATTTCGCGTTGCTTAACACCAAGAACATCTAAGCTCTCTTTGATAAGTCCTATTTGGCTTCTAAATTCATCTGGCATCGGTTTTCTTCCACCTTTGTAATCAGAATATTCCTTATGTCTAAAAGTCTCTTTACCTTTATCAAAAGCAACTAAGATATGAGTAAAGTCTTCTCTTAGGACAGAATTTATCATATTAACAAATCCAAATACTGCGTTAGTATATTGTCCTTTTGAGTTTTGCATAAGGTTTCCAGAATAAGCAGTTCCATAATAAGCTCTAAACATAATGTTAGAACCATCAATTAAGATTAATTTCTTCATTTTTTATACACCTCGTTCACATATTCTATTCTAACATATAATTAAAAAATTAAAAAAAAAATACTCAGTGACCTGAGTATTATTTTCCTGCTTCTACTAAAAAATTAACAATATCTGAAACTAATTTGATTTTTGTAGCTTCACTATCTGGAATTTCAATGTCGAACGACTCTTCAACTGCCATAATTAATTCGATAGCATCTAAAGAATCTGCTCCTAAATCTTCTGAAAGATCAGAGTCTAATAATATTTTGTCTTCCTCGATACCTAATTCTTCTGCGATTATTGCTTTTACCTTTTCAAAAGCCATCTTTTCACTCCTTAAGATTTCAATTATTTTTATTATAGATTGAAAACACTTTTTTGTCAATCTATAATGCTCATTTGCTGTTTGATATAGCTTATTTTAAAGAAAAAGGCGAACTCATTGTTCGCCTTTTAACTATTTATTTTTTAGATATATTTTATATAATCCTTTTAATAATAACAATTCATCAAAAATGAATGTATCATCAAACATTTCTTTTACAAATCTAGATGCTCCACCACTTATAATTACTGGTGGATTAACATTAAATTGTTTCTTAATTTCTTCAACTAAACCTTTAATCATAAATGAGTGGCCGTAAATCATCCCTGAATTCAAACAATCAACTGTGTTTGTTGCGATTACCTTTGAAGGTGTTTTAAATTCAAACTGAGATAATTGTGATGCTCTATTCACAAGCGCATCTCTTGAAGTAACAAGGCCTGGAGCTATCGATATTCCTCTTACAACATTTTTTTCAATATAAGTTAATGTAGTAGCTGTTCCCATATCAACAACGATTACAGTATCAGAATAGTCGCTTATTGCAGCTGTTGCACTAGCAACTAAGTCTGCTCCAACTTCTTTAGGATTATCAACAACTATTTGAACACCAGTTTTAACTCCTGGTCCAACAAACATTGGATCAATCTTCAAGTATTTTAAAGCTAAATTTCTGAAGATAATATTTAATTGTGGAACAACACTTGATATTACCATTCCTGTTGCTCCTTTAATTACATCTTTAACTAAAACATAGTATTCATCAATCGATTTAGTTGTATCTGTTTTATATCGATATGTCTCATTTATTTTTCCATTATGAGTAGCCAACACGATATTTGAGTTACCAATATCAACTAAGATAACCATAATTTCACTCCCTTTTAAGTTCTATTTTTCAAGGCAATTTGAAGTCTATGTGCAATTGGTGCACCTACAAGTCCAGCTAGTATGGCTTCAAATATACCATTTGTTAGCATTATCCCATAAATGAATGGAAATACTCCAGTGAATGTTGCTGAATCAGCAAAGAAGATATACATTGGAATCAAAACAAGTACTGTGTGCACAATTGTTGAAATAACAAATGTAAATGATATTGCTGTAAATTTGTTTGCGATATTTTTATCAAAAAATTGATATATTACATATAAGAAATATCCAAACAAAACTCTCGGTAATACTGAAACTAACGGATTTTGGAACATAAAAGATGCAGGTAAAGTAGGTCTAATAAACGCAACCATTAAGCTTGCTAGTCCAAACGCTAACCCAAGTGCAATACTTACTCTTTTTCCTCCGAAGACTCCTCCAATTAAAACTGGGATATGAATTATGGTAATTGATACAATACCAAGTTCAATAAATCCAAGCCATGGTACATTTGCCATTACAAAAATAATGGCAGCAAAAACGGAAATCGTAGTGATTTCTAATACTCTTTTGTCTCTCATAAAACTTTCTCCTTTTTAGGCCTCATTGAGGTCCCATAATTCGATTTATGTTTTTTTACTTAAACATTGCTTTTTATTGTTTTTACAGTTTCTATATCAAACAAACTAATTATCTTATAAACAATCTTTTTAACTTCTTCATAATCATCAGTTGAAATCATCGAAGTTGTTGAATGAATGTATCTTGCTGGCATTCCTATAGTAGCAACAAGTACTCCACTTTGAGCAAGTTGTATTCTAGCGGCATCTGTCCCACCTTTTGATTGATAATATTGGTATTTAATATTATTTTCTTCAGCTGTTTCAGTAATGAATTTTTTCATTCCTCGGTGCATAATAGCACTTGGGTCAATAAATCTAACTAAAAATCCTTTACCTATTTTACCACCAATTTCATCTCCACCAAAGGAATCTGCACATGGCGAACAATCAATTGCGATAAAGACATCTGGTTTTATCATATTTGCAGCTGTTTGAGCTCCTCTTAAACCAACTTCTTCTTGGACTGTAGCTCCAACATATAATTCACAATTTAAATCTTCTTTTTTTATATCTCTTGCTATTTCTAAACTCATTCCACAACCTAGACGATCATCCCATGCTTTAGAAAATATTTTTTTACCATCTTTACTTACTGTATAATCATTTCTAGAAATTACTTGTTGCCCGATTTTAACACCTAATTCAATAGCGTGTTCTTTAGAATCTGCTCCGATATCTATCAACAAATCAGTAAACTTGATTTGAGGTGGAACTTCTGCAGACCCCCTTGTTAAATGAGGAGGTTTAGATGCAGTAACTCCAGGTATTTTTTCTAGATCATCACAAATAATGTCAAAATGTTGAGAAAGAAAAACATCTCCTTTAACTCCACCTAGATTAGATATTTGAACTAGTCCAACCTTATTAATTCCAGTAACTATAGCTCCAACTTCATCCATATGTCCAGCTATCATTACCTTAGGACCTTTTGACCCCTTGTTTAAAATGCCAAAAATGCTTCCAAGTTTGTCTTGGATAATCTCATCAACATGAGGTGTTAAAAATTCTCTCATATACTCTCTGACTGGTTTCTCGAAACTTGATGCTCCAGGTAAATCCACTAAATCTCTGTATAATTTATCCATGAATATCCTCCTTAAATATAGCTATAAGTTTATTTATCTTGTTTCCTCTTTTACTAAATTTCTCTTCAAATTCTGTCATAATGTTATTTTCAGAATCACTTTTATGTAAATCTCTAGTTAAATAAGTGATTTCCATTGGATAATCCGTTATTTCTTCCACTGAAAATTCAAACAAATCAATATTATCAGTTTTAAAATGTATTTCTGAATCTTTAACTATCAGACTTTGATACATCTTTAAAAATCTTTTGTTAGTAAGTCTTCTTTTTACATGTCTTGGTTTTGGCCAAGGATCTGAAAAATTAAGATATATTCTGCTTATTGACCCTCTTTTAAATATCGTTGTTAAATCAATGGCATCAGTTCTTAATAACATTAAATTTTCTAGTGGGTTTTCAATGACTTTTTCAAGTGCTCTAACAATTACACTATCAAAGCGTTCAATCCCAATATAGTTTATGTTTGGATTCAATTTTGCTAATTCATAAACAAATTTCCCTTTTCCCATTCCTATTTCGATATGAACGGGTGCACTATTCTTAAATAATGACTTAAAATCTATTATTTTGTTGTCTTTGTTATTTATAATCAATTCAGGATTTGAATTAATCAACTCTGTAGCGCCTTCTACATATCTTAATCTCATAAATTATCACCAAAAT
>CAYVZR010000015.1:0-25720 GCA_964456195.1 uncultured Candidatus Izemoplasmatales bacterium
TGAAGCTGTGAAAGATGACTTAGCGAAAGAAGATTTCAGTGCATCTTTTAAAATCGTCGAAAAGAACAGTAAATAAATAAAAAAGTATCTCTAATTTGAGGGATACTTTTTTTTATTCAAACAAAATGATATAATTTAATCAAAGGCAATTTAGGAGTATATTTATGTTGGAAAGTGATATGTATTTACCTATAAAAGAATATTTAGAAGAACTAGGTTATTCGGTTAAGGCTGAATTAAAGAATATTGATATCATAGCTAAAAAAGATGATTCTATTTTGGTGGTTGAAATGAAGAAACAAATATCACTGAAACATCTTTATCAAGGCTGTGATAGACAGAGAATGTTTGAAAATGTCTATTTAGCTATAATTGATCCGGGTTATAAAAAGAGAAGAACGAAAGCTTTTAAGGAAAAACTTCATATTCTTCATCGATTAAGATTAGGTCTGATAGTTGTTGATGTTCTAAAGAACAGAACAGAAGTATTATTAGATCCCAAAGAATATGTTTATAAAAGAAATAACAAAAAAAGGAGATTGTTACTTGAAGAATACTCGAACAGGAAATCCTCTCTAAACACAGGAGGTGTTACGAATAAAAAAATAATGACAGTTTATAGAGAACAGGTGATAGAAATTGGGAAAGCACTAATTAAAGCGCCTTTATCAATAAAAGAAATTAGAGAAATCACATCAAATCCAAAAACTTCAAGAATTCTAAATGATAACTATTATAAGTGGTTTGATAGAGTTGAGAGAGGAATATATAGATTAACTGAATTTGGTCAAAATGAAATCAAGAATTATGTTTAAAGGGAAATAGTTTACAATATTGATAGTTTTACAGTTAAACCTTTAGTATTATAATATAATATATATATAATACTTTGTGCAAATCATTTGAATTTCATATAGATTTATGAGAAAATATACAAAAATGAGGCGAAAATATGGTTGTTTTTAACGCAATACTTATAATTATTATTGCAATACTGTGGATGATTGTAGGAATAATAATTATAGGAAGTAATAAAGAGGTGGACAGCTAATGTATAATATTAGTTCTTTTTTATTCGTTCTACTAATCTTTAGTCGCAGCATTTTTATAATTTTTCTATGGATAAGTATTGTCATATTGGGATTGTATATTTTCATTCTCGAAGGAAGAGCAATAATAACAAAATGGAGAATTCAAAGAGTTATGAACAGAATGAGAAGGAAGAGTGAAATTGAAGCTCCATCCAGTCCAATGAGTGGTTCATATAACAAAAAGAAAATAAATCAATTAAGAATCTTATGGTACTTAATTACTTTGTTATCAATTGTTTTAACGATAACATATTAAGGGGTGTAGAATATGAAAATAGGTAAAAAGCTTATTTTTGGTTTGTTTGCTATAATAGTGGGGATTGTTTTGTTACTTCAATTTGTACATGTAGTTGTTCAAGAAGTTCAACTTCAAGGAATAGGATTGATATTAGAGCCTTATAATGGTGAACTACATACAACAGAAATACAATACGCTTTGGGAACACCAATCACTGATCTTCCAGAACCAACTTTAGATGGTTTTGAATTTAATGGTTGGTATACCGATGAAGATTTGTCTAGTCCAATCGAACCTGGTGACAGGGTAAATGAGAGGACAGTTTTATATGCCAAATACACAACAATAAATTACACCATTCAGTATATGAACGGTGATGTTTTAGTATACGAAGAAACCTATCCTTATGATGGAGAAATAACTTTATTTACCAATTTAGAAAAACTGGGATATACATTTAATGACTGGTATATCGATACGGAATTAATTAATCTATTCAATCTTACTAGAATGCCAAGCGAAAACGTAGTGTTATATAGCGAATGGTCTATCAATCAATATACACTTTTATTTGATTCAAATGGGGGAACATCAATTTCTCCGATTACTCAAGATTATAATACAACTATTCTTCAACCTTCAAACCCAACTATAGAAGGATATACATTTAATGGTTGGTATTTAGATGCAGAGTTTGAATCAAGTTTTTCATTCTATACAATGTTGCCTAGAAATACAACTATTTATGCTCAATGGGAAATAAACAATCGAAGTATCACTTTCCATGAAAATGGTGGAAGTTATGTAATAAATCCATTTTACGATTATAACGAATCTATAGTTTTACCAACACAGCTACTTAGAGAAGGCTACACTTTTAATGCCTGGTTCTTAGATGAAGCGCTATCTCAAGAATTTAATTATGAAAATATGCCTGACACAGACTTAGATTTATATGCAAGTTGGTCTATTAATCAATACACAATAAACTTCGAAGAAAATGGTGGAGCTGAAATTTCTTCCATAACTACTGATTATGGAGATGAGATAACAATTCCTAGCACACCTTTGAGAACGGGGTATAATTTTGGGGGTTGGTATACAAATCCAGAGTTATCAAATCTATTTTTAAGTAATACAATGCCTGGAAGAGATGTTACACTATATGCAAAATGGCTTCAAAATGAATATAAGTTAGAATTTATTGATTATGATGGTTTTGTAATTCAATCAATAAATTATGCTTTCAATACTGATTTATCTAGTATTTCTTTGCCAAGTAATCCTATTAGAGAAGGTCATACTTTCTTTGGGTGGGATTCTGTAATGCCTAATAATATGCCTGCAAGCAACATTATAATTCAAGCAATGTACACAATAAATAACTATACAATATATTATCGAGATTTTGATGGAACAATTATTGAAAGTTACGGTTATGAGTATGGTTCGGATTTGTCAGAAATAGTAATTCCAACAAATCCTTCAAGAATTGGCTATACTTTCACGGAATGGGATAATATTCCTCCTTTTGCAATGCCAGCAAATGATATAGATTTAACTGCAGAATATGCTGCAAACTCATATACATTAACATTTATTGATTACGACAATTCTATTCTACAAGAATTAGTAATTGATTATGATGAAGATTTAACTGGAATAACAGGTCCTACTATTCCTGATAGAGTTGGTTACAGTTTCTTAAGTTGGGATAAAGCATTACCAACAAATATGCCTGTTGGGGATATTATTTTACAAGCAATTTATACTGTAGTCAAATATACAATTACGTTTGATTCAAATGGCGGTAGTGAGGCTTCTCCTTTAACAAGCCAAGAAGGACAAGCAATTTTTGCACCTGTTGAACCTACAAAACTTGGATATGTTTTTGATGGTTGGTTTGTAAATTCAGATTTAGCGAATGAATTTGAATTTTTAACAACTCCACCAAGAGATATAACATTATATGCAAAATGGATTAATGATTCATTTGATGTTATTTATCAAGACTATAATGGTTCTGTATTGAAAACAGAAACACATGTATTTGATTCAGATATTAGTGGAATTTTGGCGCCTTCAAATCCCACAAGAGTCGGCTTTACTTTTGATGCATGGAGCATTGCATTACTAACTACCATGCCAGCGAATAATTTAATTATTGTTGCGGAATATATAGTTAATAGCTATACATTGGAATATCAAGATTATGATGGTACAGTTATACAAACGGCTACATATGATTATGGAGATGATTTAAGTGCATTAGCTCCACCGTCAAACCCAAGTAGAGCAGGTTATACTTTCTCTGTTTGGGATCAAGAGCCTTCAAGCACGATGCCAGCTAGTAATGTAGTAATAACTGCTACATATTTAATAAATCAATACACAATTGATTTTGTCAGTAATGGAGGAACTTTGTTAAGTAATATTACTGATGATTACAATGTTGTTTTAATAGAACCAACTGAACCAACTAAATTAGGCTACACATTTAGCGGTTGGTTTAGTGATGCTAATTTTACAAATGAATTTATCTTTGATAATATGCCTTCCGAAGATGTTACGTTATATGCAAAATGGAATGTTAATCAATATGATATGGACCTCGATTCAAATGGAGGGTCAGCAATTGTAACAATTACTCAAGATTATAATACTGTAGTAACACAACCCGCAGATCCTACAAGAACTGGCTACACATTTAGCGGTTGGTTTAGTGATGCTATATTAACTCAAAGTTATACATTCACAATAATTCCAGCAGAAGACATAAATCTTTATGCTAAGTGGACCATCAACTCATATACACTTGAATATGTTGATTGGGATGGAACAATACTGCAAACAGATGTATATAATTATAATGTTGATATTAGTGCTGTAACAGAACCAACAGCATCAACAAGAACTGGATATACATTTACAGGATGGGATACGTTACTTCCAGCTAATATGCCTGCAAATAATCTAGTCATAACCGCTGTGTACTCTGTAAATATATATACTTTGGAATATCAAGATTACGATGCAACAGTATTAAAATCTGAGACTTATAATTATAGTTCGGATTTAAGCTCAGTTTTATCTCCTACTGATCCAGAAAGAGTAGGATATACATTTATAGGTTGGGATATATCAGTGCCTGGAACTATGCCGAATAGTAACGTAGTAATAACTGCTACATATTCAATCAATCAATACACAATTGATTTTGTCAGTAATGGAGGAACTTTGGTAAGTAACATTACTGATGATTACGATGCTGTTTTAATAGAACCAACTGGACCAACTAAATTAGGCTATACATTTGATGGCTGGTTTAGTGATGCTAATTTTACAAATGAATTTATCTTTGATAATATGCCTTCCGAAGATGTTACGTTATATGCAAAATGGAATGTTAATCAATATGATATGGACCTCGATTCAAATGGAGGTTCAGCGGTTATCACAATTACTCAAGATTATAATACCGCAGTAACACAACCTGCAGACCCTACAAGAATTGGCTACACATTTAGTGGTTGGTTCAGTGATGCTTTATTTACTCAAAGTTATACATTCACAACCATACCAGCAGAAGACATAACTCTTTATGCTAAGTGGACCATCAACTCATATACACTTGAATATGTAGATTGGGATGGAACAAGCCTACAAACAGACCCATATAATTATGATGTTGATATTAGTGGTGTAACAGAACCGACAACTCCAACAAGAACGGGTTATACATTTACAGGATGGAATACATTACTTCCAGCTAATATGCCAGCTAATGATATTACAGTCACAGCTGAATATACTGTAAATAGTTATATACTTGAATATGTAGATTGGAATGGTATTGTTCTTCAAACATCATCATATGATTATGGTGTAGATTTAACTGGGGTAACAGCTCCAATAGATCCAACAAGAATCGGATATACATTTAGCGGATGGGATACATTAGTTCCGACTTCAATGCCGGCTAGTAGTATTACCATTACTGCACAATATACAATTAACGCTTATACATTAGAATTCCTTGATTATGATGGAACTGTTTTACTTACAAATCCACATAATTATGGAGAAGATTTGTCAGGTGTATCAGCACCAGCTGATCCAACAAGAACCAGTTATCTATTTACTGGTTGGGATTCATTAGTTCCAGCAACAATGCCAGCTGGCGATGTTACTATAATAGCTGAATATACAATTAACTCATACACACTTGAATATCATGATTATGATGGAACAATTTTATTCACGAATTCTTATGATTATGGTGAAGATTTAACTGGTATAGCTGTACCTAGCAATCCAACAAGAATAGGATATACATTTAGTGGATGGGATATCTTATTGCCAGCGACTATGCCTTCTAATGATTTAACAATCACAGCTACATATACAATTAATCAATATACATTAGAATATGTAGATTGGGATGGTTCAGTTATTCAAACCGCACCATATAATTATAGCGCTGATTTGTCAATAGTTTCAGCGCCAGTTGATCCAATAAGAACTGGATATACATTTAGCGGTTGGGATTCTATTAAACCAGCAAATATGCCAGCTAGCGATGTGATAATCACAGCTGGATATACAGTAAATAGTTATACACTTGAATATGTAGATTGGGATGATTCAGTATTACAAACAGACCCATATAATTATGGAGTAGATTTAACTGGTGTAATAGCGCCGATTGACCCAACTAGAAGCGGTTATACATTTACAGGATGGGATACATTGGTTCCTTCAACAATGCCAGCAAACACTGTAACAATAAAAGCGGAGTATTCAATCAATGAATATACAATTTCCTTCAATGCAAATGGAGGTTCTTCAGTAACAGCAATCACTCAAGATTTCGCAACAGTAGTGCTAGCACCTGGTGATCCTACAAAAGCAGGATATGATTTTGCAGGATGGTATAGCGATGCTTTATTAACATTAACTTATACATTTACAACAATGCCGGCCGAAGATATCACACTTTATGCAGAATGGAATGTTAATCAATATGATATAACCTTCAATTCAAATGGAGGTTCAGCAGTTGTAACAATTACTCAAGATTATAATACTTCAGTAATACAGCCTGCAGACCCTGCAAGAACTGGTTATACATTTAGCGGTTGGTTCAGTGATACTTTATTAACTCAAAGCTATACATTCACAACAATGCCAGCTGAAGACATAACTCTTTATGCAAAATGGACGATAAATAGTTATACTTTAGAATATCAAGATTATGATGGTTCAGTTATTCAAACCGCACCATATAATTATAGCGCTGATTTGTCAGTAGTTTCAGCACCAGCTGATCCAATAAGAACTGGATATACATTCAGTGGTTGGGATATAGTAAAACCTACTAATATGCCAGCTAGCGATGTGATAATCACAGCTGAATATACAGTAAATAGTTATACACTGGAATATGTAGATTGGGATGATTCAGTATTACAAACAGATACATATAATTATGAAGTAGATTTAACTGGTGTAACAGCACCGGTGGACCCAACTAGAACTGGTTATACATTTATAGGATGGGATACATTGGTTCCTTCAACAATGCCAGCTAATATTGTAACAATAAAAGCGGAGTATTCAATCAATGAATATACAATTTCCTTCAATGCAAATGGAGGTTCTTCAGTAACAGCAATCACTCAAGATTTCGCAACAGTAGTGCTAGCACCTGGTGATCCTACAAAAGCAGGATATGATTTTGCAGGATGGTATAGCGATGCTTTATTAACATTAACTTATACATTTACAACAATGCCGGCCGAAGATATCACACTTTATGCAGAATGGAATGTTAATCAATATGATATAACCTTCAATTCAAATGGAGGTTCAGCAGTTGTAACAATTACTCAAGATTATAATACTTCAGTAATACAGCCTGCAGACCCTGCAAGAACTGGTTATACATTTAGCGGTTGGTTCAGTGATACTTTATTAACTCAAAGCTATACATTCACAACAATGCCAGCTGAAGACATAACTCTTTATGCAAAATGGACGATAAATAGTTATACTTTAGAATATCAAGATTATGATGGTTCAGTTATTCAAACCGCACCATATAATTATAATGCTGATTTGTCAGTAGTTTCAGCACCAACAAATCCAAGTAGAATTGGTTATACATTTAGTGGTTGGGATATAGTAAAACCTACTAATATGCCGGCTAATGATCTGACTATTACAGCTATTTATACAATTAATACTTATACTTTAAAATTCTTTGATTATGATGCCTCGGTTATTTCAGGTAACACATATAATTACGGAGCTAATTTAAGTTCGGTAACTAATCCAAATGATCCAACAAGAATTGGTTATTCATTTACAGGATGGTCAGCTTCAGTTCCGGCTACTATGCCTAATAGCAATGTAACTATAACTGCACAGTATACAATTAACCCTTATACTATTTCGTTTGAGTCAAATGGAGGTTCAGCGGTAACTGCGATAACTCAAAATTACGCTACTTCTGTATTAGCTCCTTCAACGCCAACGAAAACTGGATATACATTTGGTGGTTGGTACAGTGATGCTGCATTAACAAGCGGTTATACATTCACAACTATGCCTGCAAATGATATTACACTATATGCAAAATGGGATGTTAGTGAATATACAATTACCTTTAATTCAAACGGAGGTACAACGGTTACGGCTATAACACAAAACTATTTAACTGCAGTAGAAGCACCGACTGAACCAACAAAAACTAGCAATAATTTTGGTGGTTGGTTCACAGACATTGGATTAACAACAGAATATAGTTTTGGTACAATGCCTGCTAATAGTTTTACACTATATGCAAAATGGAATGCTAGTGATTACACTATGAGTTTTGACACTAACGGTGGATCAGCAATTGCATCAATTACACAAGCGGCAGGTACCGTAGTTTCAGCACCAGGTAATCCACTAAAAACAGGTTATGCCTTTGGCGGATGGTATAGTGATATAGCATTATCAAGTAGTTATTCATTTACAACTATGCCAAGTAACAATATAATCCTTTATGCAAAATGGACAATTAATCAATATACAATTTCATTTAATTCAAATGGTGGATCATCGGTTACAGCGATAATCCAAGATTATGATACAGCCGTATCACAACCAGCAAATCCAACAAGAAGTGGTTATATATTTAGTGGTTGGTTCAGTGATACATTACTTACCACACCTTATACATTCACAACAATGCCAGCTGGAAGTATAACAGTTTATGCAAAATGGGTAGTTAATAATTCTACTATTTCATTTAATTCAAATGGTGGAACCTCAGTTTCAGATATTACTCAGCAAGCAACAACGTCAGTTTCACAACCATCAGATCCATCCAAAACAGGATATACATTTGCTGGTTGGTATGAAGATTATGATTTAATTAATGGTTATACATTCACAACAATGCCTGATGATGATATTACATTATATGCAGACTGGACAGTAATTAGTTATGCACTAGTATATGAAGATTGGGAAGGAACAGAATTAAAATCTACATCATATAATTATGGAGCAGATTTAAGCTCTGCAACCGCACCAGTTGACCCAACGAGAACGGGATATACGTTCACGGGATGGGATTCACTAGTTCCAGCAACAATGCCGTCAAATATAGTTACGATTACAGCTACATACACAATTAATCAATATACATTAGAATATATAGATTGGGATGGACAAGTGTTGCAAACTGCTGATTTCGATTATGATATTGCTCTTTCATCAGTAACAGCACCATCTGATCCAACAAGACCTGGATATACATTTAGTGGTTGGGATATAGTAAAACCTACTAATATGCCAGCAAATAATGTAACAATCACAGCTGTGTATTCTATAATTCAATATACAATTACCTTCGATTCGAATGAGGGTTCTTCAGTTACAGCTATTACTCAAGATTATAATACTTCAGTAAATCAGCCAACTGATCCAACTAGAGCAGGCTACACATTTGCAGGTTGGTACAGCGATTCAGGACTTAATACACCTTATGCATTCACAACAATGCCAGCTAATAGCTTTACACTATATGCGAAATGGACGGTTAATGAATATAACATTAGTTTCAATTCAAATGGTGGTACAGCAATTACGACTATCACTCAAAACTTTGATACAGCAGTATCAGCTCCAACTGACCCAACTAGAACAGGTTATGCCTTTGGTGGTTGGTACAGTGATGCTGCATTAACAAGCAGTTATACATTCACAACGATGCCATCGGCTGATATTACTTTATATGCAAACTGGAATGTGAATAGTTATACATTGGAATTCCTTGATTGGGATAACTCAGTACTTCAATCGACTTCATATAATTTCGGAGCAGATTTAAGTTCAGTAACAGAACCTAGTGATCCAACTAGAACAGGGTATTCATTCAATATTTGGGATTCTTCAATTCCAGCAACAATGCCGGCTAGTAATGTTGCATTAACAGCTACTTACACAATCAATACATATACATTGGAATACGTAGATTGGGATGGGCAAGTGTTACAAACTGCTGATTACAATTACAATGCTGATCTCGCATTAGTAACAGCACCATCTAACCCAACAAGAACTGGATATACATTCACAGGGTGGGACTCATTAGTTCCATCGAATATGCCAGCAAACAAAGTAACAATCACAGCTGAATATACAGTAAATAGTTATACACTGGAATATGTAGATTGGGATGATTTAGTATTACAAACAGCTATATATAATTATGGAGTAGATTTAACTGGTGAAACAGCACCGGTTGATCCAACTAGAACCGGATATACATTTACAGGATGGGATGTTTTATTACCAAGCATAATGCCAGCTAATGATGTAACATTAGTCGCTCAGTATACAATTAATCAATATACAATTTCATTTAATTCGAATGGAGGAACGGCGGTAGTAGCTATTACTCAAAACTTTGATATAGCTGTTACAACACCAGCTGATCCAATCAGAACTGGTTATACATTCGGAGGTTGGTACACGGATGCTGGATTAACGAGTACTTATACGTTTACAACAATGCCAGCGAGCAATATAACAGTTTATGCGAAGTGGGATGTTTTGAGTTACACTTTAGAGTATCTAAACTGGGATGATTCAATTCTTAGTTCAACATCTAAAAACTTTGGCGCAGACCTTTCTGGTGTTATAGCACCTCAAGCAACTAGAACTGGTTATACATTTGTTGGATGGGATACGTTATTACCTACTACAATGCCAGCTGATAATGTTTCATTAACGGCTACTTATTCAATCAATACATATACATTAGAATATGTAGATTGGGAAGGTTCAGTTATTCAAACGAATGATTATGATTACAATACTAATCTTTCATTAGTAACAGCGCCAGCTAACCCAACTAGAACGGGATATTCATTTACAGGATGGGACTTAGCTAAACCAGTAACAATGCCAGCGAATGATTATACAATCACAGCGGTATATTCTATTAATCAATATACAATTACTTTTAATTCAAATGGTGGAACATCTGTAACTACAATTACTCAAAATTATGATACATTAATTAATCAACCAGCAAATCCATTAAGAACTGGATATACATTTGATGGTTGGTACAGTGATATTGCCCTTACAGTTCCTTATACATTTACAACAATGCCAGCTAGCAACATTACCTTATATGCTAAGTGGTCAGTAAATCAATATACTATATCATTTAATGCAAATGGTGGAACCGCAGTAACAGCTATCACGCAAGATTTTGATACAGCAGTAACAGCACCAACTGAACCAATCAGAACTGGTTATACATTCGGTGGTTGGTACACGGACGCTGGATTAACGAGCGCTTATAGCTTTACAACAATTCCGGCAAACAATATTACTGTTTATGCAAAATGGATAGTAGATGGATATACATTACAATTCCTTGATTGGAATGGTTCTGTAATTCAATCAGGAACATACAACTTTGGAGCAGATTTAAGTTCTTTAGTTTATCCAACTGATCCAACTAGAATAGGCTATACCTTCAATATTTGGGATTCTTCAATTTCAGCAACAATGCCAGCAAGTAATGTTACGATAACTGCTACTTATACAATTAACTCTTATACATTAGAGTACGTAGATTGGGATGGTACAATTATCCAAACATCAAGTCATATATATAATGTTGATTTATCAGGTGTAACAATACCTGGTAATCCAACAAGAGTTGGTTATACATTTGTTAGTTGGGATACGTTATTACCTACTACAATGCCGGCTAATGATGTAACAATTACTGCTGAGTATTCAATTAACCAATACACAATTTCGTTTAATACAAATGGCGGAACAGCTTTAACTGCAATCACTCAAGACTATGAAACAGTAGTTTCTCAACCTGCAAATCCTACAAGGATTGGATACACATTTGCAGGATGGTACTCTGATGCAGGATTGACCGCAATTTACACATTTACCACTATGCCTGCTAGCAACATTATCTTATATGCTATGTGGACAGTAAATCAATATACAATATCATTTAATAGTAATGGTGGGACAGTAGTTCCTTCAATAACTCAAGATTTTGAGACAGTGGTAACAGCCCCTGTAGATCCAACTAAAACTGGATATACATTTACAGGCTGGTACACAGATGCTGGATTGACTATTGCTTATACACTTACAACAATGCCAGGAAGTGATATTACATTATATGCAAAATGGAATGTTCTACAATATTCACTTGAATATAGAGACTATGATGGTTCACTTCTTCAAACAAGTATTCATGATTATGGATCAGATTTATCTGGAGTGATTCCACCAATTAATCCAACAAGAATAGGGCATACATTTAGTGATTGGGATACAACATTGCCAACCACAATGCCAAATAACAATTTAATTATCGCAGCTACTTATTCAATTAATTCTTACACATTAGAATATGTAGACTGGGATGGATCAATACTTCAATCTGGTAGTTATAACTATAATGCTGATTTATCTGGAGTAATAGCACCAACAACTCCAATAAGAGTAGGATATACATTCAGTGGTTGGGATACTTTATTACCAACAAACATGCCTGCTAGTGATTTAACAATCACAGCATTATACACAATCAATCAATATACTATTACATTTGACGGTTCGGGAGGAACAGAAGTGACTCCAATCACTCAAGATTACAATACAGTTGTGAATCAACCTGCAAATCCATTAAAAACTGGATATACATTTGATGGTTGGTACAGTGATGTGGCTTTGACAGTTCCTTATACATTTACGACGATGCCGGCTAACAACTTTACTTTATATGCAAAATGGATTGTTATTCAATACTCGATTGAATATAGAGATTATGATGGTTCCGTTTTACAAACAGATCTACATGATTTTGATTCAGACATATCAGGAGTCAGCGCACCAAGCAATCCAACAAGAGTGGGTTACACATTTAGTGGTTGGGATACTTTATTACCTGGAACAATGCCAAACAACAATATAATAGTCACAGCTACTTATACAATTAACTCATATACATTGGAATATGTGGGTTGGGATAGTTCGGTGTTACAAACAACGAACTATAATTATGGATCAGATTTAACTCAAGTCCTTCCACCAATTAGTCCAATCAGAGTAGGTTATACATTTACAGGTTGGAGCCCAGCGTTACCAACTACTATGCCTGCTAACGATATAACAATCACAGCGCAATATACAATTAATCAATATTCTATTTCATTTATTTCAAATGGTGGAACAGCAGTAGCGACAATTACTCAAGATTATGGTACAACAGTTATAGCACCAACAAATCCATTAAGAACTGGATATACATTTGATGGTTGGTACAGTGATGTTGCTCTTACAGTCCCTTATACATTTACAACAATGCCAGTTAATGATGTTACATTATATGCGGCATGGTTAGTAGCGCAATATACCATAACATTTGATTCAAATGGCGGAACAGCAGTTTCTCCAATTACTTCACAAGAAGCTACTACAATTACAGAACCAACAGCTCCAACGAAAACTGATTTCTATTTTGGCGGATGGTACACGGATATAGCATTAACGAATGAATTTACATTTATAACAATGCCTCCGTTAAACTTAACACTGTATGCAAGATGGTTAACATCAGAAGAGGCAGCACAAGAAATAATTCTAGATCTTATAGACAAAATAGCTGCTGGCGATTATGAAAATCTTCCTGTAAACAACAAAAAAACTTCCACGATGGAAGCGGCGGTTACTTCAAGAACAATAGAATTACAAGCGCTTTATCCAGGAGCTATAATTGAATTAATTAATGGAGCGAGATCCGGAAGTACATACACATTCACATTCTTAGTAACAGTTGATGAGTTTACAGCAATTCTTGTCAATGTTGTAGCTACGTTTGATTAATAGGAGGAATAATATGAAAAAAGTAATATTTATTTTAATCATGGCGTTAACAGTTTTAGGAATTACAAGTTGTGATGAAAACACGAGTACAGGGGTGTATAATCCTGGAGTTTATTATGCAGTTGATCAACAAACAAAGGTATCAGCTCACATTGTAATTAGTGAACTAGGTAATATTGAAAATGTTATGTTTGATCAACAATATGGTAATACAACACTATATACTCTTGGAGATGACTATGAATTAGAGAGTGGACATTCATGGAAAGATGAAGCCCATTATTTAGCTTCGTACTTAGAAGACCATCAAGGTTGGGATGGAATAGAGTTCAATACTACAGATATAACAGGTATGACAGCTTTAACTGCCCCCGATTATTTCATAGAACTCAATTATGATTTAAGTAATAATGATATTGATTACGTAACTCTTCCTATTGATGGATTTGTACTTTCTTGGAATGAAGCCATTAAAAAAGCATCAAATAATGATACTGGAGTTGTGTCAGATGTTCCAACATCGCTTCAATGGTTAGAAGCCAATAAACCGCCATTTGAATATGCGGATGGTATTTTCTATGGTGTAGATGCAGCACATGGATATATTGTGAGAGTTGTAATCGAAGAAGGTTATATAATTGATGTAGTATTTGACGCGATTACAGCCGTGAATACGCGGATAGTATGGAATGATAATAATACACCTGGAGATACATCAGATGATTATCCAGAAGTAGAAATAATTTCTATGAATACAAAGCAAGGTCTTGCAGATGAATTAGTACTTGTTAGTGGAACTATTTGGAGTGTAGAAGCTGAAATGATGAAAGAAGCTATTATAGATAAACAATGTTGGAATTCAGTTTGGCAATTCACGGTTGCTGGAAGTCATGAATATTTCGACTTCACAGATTCAGTTACTGTAGATTCAGTTGCTGGAGTAACTTTAGCAATAGAGGGATTTAGATTAGTATTCGAACAAGCTATCAATAAAGCAATTGTTGAATAATCATTAATATTATAATAAGAGGTATTCTCGTGAATACCTTTTTTATTTTTGTTTATTTGTTGGCAAAATTATTCTTACAAAATGTTATAATAACTTGAGTGTTTACAAGGGGGGGAATATGCAGATATTTGAGATATTAATGTTGATATGTTTTGGCTTTGCATGGCCAACATCAATTTATAAGAGTATTACAAGCAAATCAATTGAAGGAAAAAGTGTGGTTTTTTTGTATGTTATTATAGCGGGATATTTGTTCGGTATAGTGCATAAGATTATTAACGACCCTGATTTCGTTATTGTTTTATATGTACTTAATGCAATGATGGTATTTATTGACCTATTACTTTACTATAAACATAAGAAATTGAAAGTCCAATAAAAACTGTTTGAAATTGATTATTTTGTGTGCAAAACATGACAGAATTTGATGGTTTCATGATGTAACTGTTTTTTTTATATTACATTTACATCTATTTCAATAAATATATTTTTATTCGATATATTCTATGTTAAAATATAGTTTAGGACACAACTAGGAGGAAACACATGTGGTGGGAAAGTTTAACTAACCTTCAACAAACTTCTTTTATTATCGCGACTGTCGCTACAATATTAATGATTTTATTTATTATAATGATGTTAATGGGTATGGAGGGTGCTGATTCATTTGATGGAGATGTTGATTTTGACGCAGATATAGGTGGAGATGTTGATTTCGATACAGACATTGACTTTAATGCTGCCGATGGTGCTGTAGACGTCTATAATAGCGATTCTATAGTATTGATTAGTGGATTGCGTATTGTAACAATTAGAGGAGCTTTAGCATTCTTTAGTATAGGTGGTTGGGTAATATTTTTACTAGCCGATACTATGCAAGTGTGGTTAGCTATTATATTAGGTTTTATAGCAGGTTCAGTAGCAGCTATTTTATTAGCAATTGCTATGAAAGCTGTGATGAGGCTAGAATCATCAGGTAATCTTGATTATAGAACGGCTGTAGGTAAAACAGCAGTTGTATATATCAGAGTACCTAAAAATAATATTGGAAAAGGTAAAGTTATGTTCAATCATCAAGGACGAATGGTTGAAGTAGACGCTATTACCAAAGTAAAAGCAGATCTTATTTCAAAAAGTGAAGTAAGAATTATTGGTTTAGAAAATGAGACAACATTAGTTGTCAAACCATTAGAAAAGGAGAAATAATATGTTTTTAGCAGGATTTGGAGCCGCAGGCTTAATTATCGCAATTGTTGCGATAATTGTTATGGTACTTGTATTTATTGTTTCAAGAATTAGAAAATGTCCATCGGACAAAATATTAGTTGTTTATGGTAAAGTAGGTAAAAACGCTGATGGAAGTAATGTATCAGCTGCTTGTATACACGGGGGAGCTAAATTTGTTTACCCATTTGTTCAAGCATATCAATATATGGACTTAACGCCACTTTCAATTAGTGTGGATTTAACAAAAGCATTATCTAGACAAAATATTCGTATTGATGTTCCTTCAAGATTTACAGTTGGTATCTCTACAGAACCATCAATAATGATGAATGCTGCGGAACGTTTACTTGGATTACATTTAGATGAAATTCAAGAACTTGCCAAAGATATTATTTTTGGACAATTACGTTTGGTTATCGCAACAATGGATATTGAAGAAATTAATACAAACAGAGATAAATTCTTGGAAGCTGTTTCAGACAATGTAGAAACAGAATTAAAGAAAATCGGACTAAGACTGATTAACGTTAATGTTACTGATATTAATGATGATTCAGGATATATCGATGCACTTGGTAAAGAAGCGGCTGCGAAAGCAATCAATGACGCAAAAAAATCAGTTGCTGAAAAAAATAGAGATGGTTCTATTGGTGAAGCAAATGCAATGAGAGACCAAAGAGTTTCTGTTGCAACAGCCAATGCTACTGCAATCGCAGGTGAAAATCAATCTTTAGCTGATATATCAAAGACTAATGCATCACGTAGAGAAACTGAAGCAGAATCTTTAAGAAGAGCTACTGCAGCTGAGAAAATTGCAGCTGCAAAAGCATTAGAAGAAGCTTATGTTGCAGAACAATTAGCTGAAGCTGCGAGAGCTGCTAGAGAAAAAGCATCATTAGAAGCAGATGTTATTGTTAAATCAGAAATTGACAAACAAAAGAAAGTTATTGAAGCTGAAGCTATTGCAGAACAATTCCGTAGACAAGCTAAAGGTGAAGCAGATGGTATCTATTCTAAAATGGAAGCTGAAGCTCGTGGTACATTTCAAGTTCTTTCAAAACAAGCTCAAGGTTTTAAAGCTTTAGTTGAAGCTGCTGGAAATAATTCAGATTCAGCTGTTCAATACTTAATTTCTCAAAAACTTGAAACTTTAGTTGGTATTCAAGTAGAAGCAATTAAAAATCTTAAATTTGATAATATCACTGTTTGGGATGGCGGTTCAAACGCTGATGGTAAAACACAAACAGCTAACTTTGCATCTGGTTTAATGAAATCAATTCCTCCTATGAGTGATTTATTTAAAATGACAGGAATGGAATTACCAAGTTTTTTAGGAAATGAAATTAAAAAAGAAGCAGTTAAAGAAGTTGTTGTAGAAACAAAAAAAGCTCCTGTAAAAGTAGCTAAGAAAACTAAATAATAATAAATAAAAAGTGATTCTAATTAGTTGAATTGCTTTTTTTTTGTAAAAAAGTATAATTAAAAGATTAAAGAACCCATTTGTGCTATAATATAAAAAAAAGGAGACATAAATGATAGAATTTTTTGAAAATACAAACCCAATTCTTGCTGCATTAGTTGGTACAGCATTTACATACTTTATGACAGCTACTGGGGCAGCTATGGTTTTTCCGTTTAAAAAAATAAACCAAAAATTATTAAATGGTATGTTAGGTTTTAGTGCCGGAGTTATGATAGCCGCTTCATTTTGGAGCCTATTAAATCCTGCTATATTATTAGCTGATGAGTTAAAGCTGGCTGGAGAAATGAGTACGCCTTCTTGGGTTCCTGCTGTTGTAGGGTTCTTAGTAGGAGGATTATTCCTTTTATTAGTTGATAAAATATTGCCGCACATTCATATGGAAACAAACCATAAAGAAGGTGTAAAATCATCTTGGCAAAGATCAGTATTATTAGTATCAGCGATAACAATACATAACGTTCCTGAAGGATTGGCTGTTGGGGTTGCATTTGGTGCAGCTGCGGCTGGTATACCTGGTGCTAGTATTGGTGCTGCTATAGCATTAGCTATCGGTATCGGTATTCAAAACTTCCCTGAAGGCGCTGCTGTAAGTATTCCATTAAGAAGAGAAGGAATGTCTAGAGGAAAATCATTTATGATTGGACAATACAGTGGCATTGTTGAGCCTATTGCCGGGGTATTAGGAGCTTTACTTGCAGTTAGTTTAAGAAACTTTTTACCATACGCACTTGCATTCGCAGCTGGAGCTATGATTTACGTTGTAATTGAGGAATTGATTCCTGAATCGCAAATGTTAAAAACATCTAAAATCGCTACTATTGGCGCTATGATAGGTTTTGCAGTAATGATGCTTTTGGATGTTGCTTTAGGATAATAAGAGGAAGTTATGAAGGGTAAAAGACTGGGACAATCTAGTTTTAAAGTAATAGAAGAAGATTATTTGATTGATAAAGATTTAAATAATCTACTTATTTACCTAAATTAGAAAACACCAGTAAGATATTGGTATTTAATATAATAAATAATTATTAAAATTTTAATTATTAAAAAATATTTTAAAAAAGTGATTTATTTCGCTTTTTTTTATTTATAATTTTTTTTATCTGTTATAATTGATATTGGTTATTTTTTGATATTACGAGGAGAAAGCATGCATAGAATTAGGTTTGTACTAAGAAAAGTATTGATTGCAGTAGTCGTTTTATTTTTGGTAATGACACTATTGTATTTTTCAACATATATAGCTTCAATTTCACAAAGACGTCATCATTTCACAAATATAGAAATTTTAAGGATGATTTGGGATCGATACGTTGTGTATATTAAGAATATTATCCTACATTGGGACTGGGGAGTTTCAAGGTCAGGAGATAGTGTTTGGCCATTATTTATAAGTAAAGTACATTATACTATGAAAATAACTCTAGCATCCTTAGTCTTTTTTATGGTATTTGGTTGTATATTTGGTGTAATAGCTGCTATTAAGAAAAATACAATAATTGATAAACTAATTAATGGATTATCCGCTTTCTTTAGTTCAATACCTAGTTTTATTTTGGTTTGGTTCTTAATGCTTTATTTAGGTTGGGGCCTTAAATTGTTGCCACCTATATACCCGGTAGGGACAACAAATCCAGTAACCGCATTGTTAGGTCTTGTTATACCTGTGATTTCACTCTCTTTATGGCCGTTATCTAAATTTATACAATTAGTTAGAGGAGAAATTATTGAAAACTTGTCAGCTGAATATATGATTTTAGTTCGAACGAAAGGTCTTACTAAAACTCAAGGTATTCTTAGACATTTATCAAAGAATACATTAGTGACTATTATGCCAGAAATAACGAATTCATTTCTTTTTGTTCTAACAAGTTCATTCTTAGTTGAAATAATCTATAATATTCAAGGAGTTGCGAATTTATTTTATGATTCAATGATTCTACCATTTGAATTTGGTAATTATATAAGTATTGATATACCAACTACTGTTTTAGTAGGGACTTTCTATGTATCCTTTGGTGTTATAATGTCATTAGTTTTTGATGTCTTATACACTGTTCTTGATCCAAGAATGAAGATAGGTTCTAACAAGTATTCACGATATTGATTATTATGTTAAAAATTTACCATACAAAAAGCCACTTGAAGAAAGTGGCTTTTTTTTATGAATCTCTATTTTCTTTTAAGTTTTGTTATTACTACAAAAGCTCCAGCTGAGATAATAGCTAATCCACCAACAATAGATATAATAATAGTTGGAACAGGATTATAATCAGCGATACTTGCATCTTGATAAAGTATGTAAGTTGAATTTTCTTCAACACTAATTGTTTTTCCACCTTTGAAAGTTTCAATTTCAGTATCTCCAGCAGTCTCTAGCATCAGAATCAGCGGCTGTTGTTCTAATAACTTTAATGGTTGGGATACTGTTGCTGATACTGGTATGATGGAAGCTATCGCTAAAAATGATGATAGAGTTGCAACTCTAAAAGACGATTTAAAAGATGTAGAATATTTATATTTAAAAGAAATCGTTTTACCAACAGATTTAGCTGGTTGGGATGTTACTTATACAATCGATGGAACTGTTACTGTATTAGATGGTAACTTAACAGTTAAAGTTATTAGAACAACAGCCGCTGATTCTGATGCTAGAGACTGGTGGGCACAAAGCCCTGAATCAGGAAAAATCACTAATTTAACTCCTGCTACACTTTATATTCCTGCATTCGTTGAAGAAAATGTTGATGGAGCTGGTGGATGGAATGACAATCCTGTAGCTTTAGTAGCTGGTACTTATTATGCTGTATTCGCTGAATACGAAGACGGATCAAGAGCTTTAGGATTAGTTTTAGTAGCTTAATTCTAAAAATTACATAAAAATAAAAAGTAGACTTTTAATCAGTCTACTTTTTTTGTAAAAAAATTGTATTAAATACTTCATTTAATGTTCCATAATACCTACTCTCTGTTATAATAGTATAGATAACAATACTAGTTAAAATGTATATAAACGCTTAAGAAGAGCGAGCAATATGCAACAATTAGGTATCTGTTCAAGAACAAACCTCTCTATTTTTAATAAATAGAATTATACATATTTAATCAATAATTACTTAAAAGGAGACTGTTATGTATAAAATTATTCACAAGGAAATCTTAAATGTCGATGTTGAATTAATGGTTTTAGAAGCACCGCTAGTTGCTAGAAACGCTAAACCAGGTAATTTTCTTATTATCCGTGTGGATGAAGTTGGAGAAAGAATACCTTTAACAATTGTTGAAAATGACAAAAAGAATGTAACAATAATATATCAAAAACTTGGATACTCTACAAAACTTCTTAGCCAAAAAGAAGAAGGAGATAGTCTCTTTGATGTCGTTGGACCTCTAGGTCAACCATCACATATTCGCGATGTAAAAAGAGTGTTAGGAATAGCTGGGGGAGTAGGAGCTGCGCCACTTTTTCCTCAATTAAAGGAATATGCTAGAAGAGGTGTGAAAGTAGACTTGGTGATTGGTGGAAGAACTAAAGAACATTTGATTTTATTAGAAAAATATCAAGAGTTTTGTGAAAAAGTGTATTGCGCAACAGACGATGGCTCTTTTGGTACTAAAGGATTTGTAACTCAAGTAGCTGAGGTGTTATATCAAAATAAAGAATATGATTTATCAATTGCTATTGGGCCTCTTATTATGATGAAAAATTGTGTTATTCTTAATAAGAAATACAATGTATTAACTGATGTGTCACTTAATCCAATAATGATAGATGGAACAGGTATGTGTGGAAATTGTCGTGTGACAATAAATGGAGAAACAAAATTTGCTTGTGTCGATGGCCCTGATTTTCCTGCAGAGGGAATTGACTTTGACGAGTTAATAGCTAGAACAAAGTACTATAAAGAAGAAGAAACCCATATATGCAAAATGAAGCTGGGTAAATAATATGAAAAAGAAAAGAACAGTTATGCCAGTTCAAGAACCTGAAATTAGAAACAAAAACTTCTTAGAAGTTGCTTTAGGTCTTAGTTTAAAAGCAGCTATTATAGAAGCAAGTAGATGTTTAGATTGTAAAGACCCAAGATGTGTTAAGGCATGTCCTGTTGCTATTGATATTCCAATGTTTATAAAAGAAATTGAAAGCAATAATATTAATTCAGCATATCGTATTATAAATAAGTCTAATATTCTTCCTGCAATTTGCGGAAGAGTATGTCCTCAGGAAAAACAATGTGAAGGAGCTTGTATCTTAGGAATTAAGAGCGAGCCAGTTTCTGTTGGTGCTTTAGAAAGATTTGTTGGAGATTATGCATTAGATAACAAAGTTTGTGTAAAAGAAGATATAAAAGAAAACAATAAAAAAGTAGCTATCGTTGGTAGCGGCCCGGCAGGATTAGCTTGTGCAGTGTCTCTTAGAAGACTTGGTTATTCAGTAGATGTTTTTGAAGCGTTACATGAATTTGGTGGTGTATTAAAATACGGTATTCCAGAATTCAGATTACCTAATAACATAGTAGATGATGAAATCAACAATGCTAAAAAACTTGGTATTAAATTTTATAAGAATGTAATTATAGGTAAGTCTATAACTATTGATCAATTGTTAAACGAAGAGAAGTATCTATCAGTCTTTTTAGGCTGCGGAGCTGGATTACCTAGATCATTGGGTGTTCCTGGTGAAAACTTAACTGGAATATATTTTGCTAATGAATTTTTAACAAGAGTTAATTTAATGAAAGCTAATACTTTTCCTAATACACCAACACCTGTAAGAATTGGTAATAATGTAGCTGTTGTTGGTGGCGGAAATGTTGCTATGGATGCGGCTAGAACTGCCAAAAGATTAGGTGCTAAAAATGTATTTATACTCTATCGAAGAGATATTGATGCTTTACCAGCTAGATTAGAAGAAGTTCATCATGCTATGGAAGAAGGAATTGACTTTAGATTATTGTCTAACCCAGTAGCGTTTAAGGGTAAAGACTACATGGTTAAAAGAGTAAAATGTGCATTAATGGAGCTAGGTGAATTGGATTCTTCAGGTAGAAGGAGTCCAGTGCCAACAGGTAAGTACAAAACCTATAATATAGATTCATGTATTATATCAATTGGACAAAATCCTAATCCAATAATTAAGAAAGCAACCCCTGAGTTGGTTGTTGATAATAAAGGAAGAATAGTTGTTGATAATCATCAAACATCTATAAAAGGTGTTTTTGCAGGTGGCGATGTTGTGAGTGGAGCTGCAACAGTAATATTAGCTATGGGAGCTGGTAAAGATGCAGCTGTAGCTATGGATGAGTACATAAACAATTTATAGTGAGGTAATTATGGAAAAACAAATATCAGAAATAACAAGAAAAGAGAACATTACCCATATTATTAAATTCACTCTGTTTTCTGCCTCAGCAGGGTTAATTCAAATAGTATCATTTTCATTACTTAATGAACTGCTTGTTTGGAAATGGTGGCCTTCATATCTAATAGCTTTAACGTTGTCTGTATTGTGGAATTTCACATTAAATAGAAAATATACATTTAAATCAGCTGCAAATATACCTGTAGCTATGACTAAAGTTGCAGTATATTATGGGATATTCACACCACTATCACTGTGGTGGGGAGATGCTCTAACAGAAGTAGCTGGTTGGAATTATTATGTGGTTCTAATTGGAACAATGCTTATTAATTTTATCACAGAGTTTTTATTTACAAGATTCATTGTTTATAGAAATCAAATAAATACTGCTTTAACAGATGAAAAATTAAAAAAATAACAGCACAAATTAATGTGCTGTTTTTTCTATAAAAAATTATTATTTTGCAATAGGTACAAATACTCTTGTAGCTAATTCTTTGTCTAACATAAAGAGACCAGAACCTTTTAGTAATTTTACTTTAGCAATAAGTTTAGAGAAATTATCTTCCTCTTCCACTTGTTCATCCACATACCAATTAAGTAGACTAACACTTGCATAGTCGCTAATTTCAATAGACATTTTCATCAAATTATGAATTCTTCTTGTAACTTCTTTTTCATGAGCTAATGAAGCTTCTAGTACCTCAAGTACTGAATCAAATTCATTCTTAGGAGTTTCAAAACCTCTAATTTCAACTCTTCCACCACGTTCGTTTAAGTAATTCATAAATTTTTGAGCATGAGCCATTTCTTCTTGGAATTGAATATCAAACCAATTAACAAAACCTGCTAAAGATAAAGTTTCAAGATAATTTTTCATTGCCACGTATACAAAAGCAGATTCGATTTCAAAGTTTATTTGTGTTACTATTGCTTGTTCTAATTGTTTATTCATAAATATCACTCCTTTTCATATAAATTATATTATATTTTGAAGTTAAAAACAAATAGATTGCTTACAATTTAGTAATATTTATAAAGAAATTTTCAACTTCATCATAATTAAAAAATTTTATTGGTTTAATTTGATTTTCTTTAAGAATTCTATCTACCCTAGGTTTTACTTTGTCACTAAATGTTTTTACGTACTCAATAAATTCAGGATCTATTACAGTATTGTCAAAGCCAGGGGCTATATCATCTCTTGACTCTTCAGGGTGTTCTATCCGATGCATAACATTTCTAAGACAAATATGTGAATCTATATCGAAGTAGAAGACCGTGTCGGAAAATTGCAGTCTAAAAGCTAATGTCCATGTGTAATTTCCGTCGATGATAAACGTGTCATTTTGATTTATAAATTTTTTAATTTTCTTTAAGAAAAGATCCCTTGAGATTTGAGTGTGATTATCAATATGAAATATCCTATCTAAATGAAGAATAGGATAGTTTAATATTTTAGCTAGTCTTTTAGAAAAGACTGATTTTCCACTTCCAGGACAACCGATAACTAAGATTCTTTTCATAATATATCACCACTAGTATTCTAGCACATTTTAGATACATAAAAAAGGAGCTCAAAAAAGCTCCTTTAGTTATTATAATTTAGTGTCATCTACACTATCTAAGTATTCTTTTATTGGTTTCACAATTTCTTTTACGGTTCCTTGAATAAATGGATTCTTTAATCCAACACTATTCATTAAACTTACAAAGCTTTGAGAACCACCTAATTTACATAACCTTAAATAGTTTTTGAATGTTTCTTCATGGTTTTTTCTTGACTTAATCCAATACTGGAAAGCACATACTTGGGCTAAAGTGTAATCTATATAATAGAATGGTGAGCCGAAGATGTGACCTTGTCTAAACCAATAAGTACCTTTTTCCATGAATTTATCATCATCATAGTCTTTATGAGGAAGATATTTCTTTTCCGTTTTTCTCCATAGAGCTTTTCTTTCTGCTGGAGACATATTTGGATTTTCATAAATCCCGTGTTGGAATTCATCAACGGTTACGCCATAAGGCAAGAAGCTAATAGAACCAGCTAAATGGTTAAACTTAAATTTTTCTGTATCCTCTAAGAAGAAGTTTTTCATCCATGGCCATGTTAAAAATTCCATACTCATTGAATGAATTTCACAAGCTTCTAATGTAGGCCAACGGTATGATGGTAATAAGTTCCTGCTTTGGTAGATTTGGAAAGCATGTCCTGCTTCATGTGTTAATACCTCAACATCATGTTGTGTTCCATTGAAATTAGCGAAAATAAATGGTGTATCATATTTAGCAATAAAGGTACAATATCCACCTCCTGATTTACCAGGTTTTGAATCTAATTCTAGGACACCCATATCAATCATTCTATTAAAGAATTCTCCAGTTTCTTTTGATAATTCTTCATACATTTTTTGAGCGTTATCTACGAGCCAAACGCGGTCACCTTTTGGTGTTGGATTACCGTTTTTGAATGATAAAGTTAAGTCATAAGATTTTGGATTAGAGATACCAATCCTTTTTGCTTTTCTAGCTGCTAATTCAGTAGCTAGTGGAACGACGTCTTCAAACACTTGTTTTCGGTAAGATTTTACATCTTTAGCATTATAATCCGTTCTTCCTAAACGATCATATCCTAATTGTACATAGTTTCTATAACCAAGTTTTTTTGCTATTTCAGTTCGAACCTTAACTAACTCATCATATATTCTATCAATTTCTGTTTCTTTTCCTTCTAGAAAAGCAGATACAGCTAATTGAGCGCGATGTCTAACATCTCTGTCTAATTTTTGAAAGAAAGGAGTCATTTGACTTAGGTTATAAACACCACCTTCAAATTCGATTTTAGCGCTAGCCATTAGTTTTTGATATTCAGTTCTTA